>JBBAFY010000003.1:0-90599 GCA_041655135.1 Tissierellales bacterium | reverse complement strand
TGTTATGGCTTTCATCATGAGAAAGTTTGAGGATCATCACTTAAATCAGACTACGAGGACAATGGAAGCAAGAGTTAGAAATCTAGTAAGCATGTCAAATAATATTTCTAAGAATGATGATTGGAATTTGGTAAAGGAAGATATCCAAACAGATGTAAAAAGGTTGCCTGTATATGCCACAGAAATAATATATATAATTGATGATTCAAGTATAGCATCTATAATTGCTAGCAACTCTAGTAATATTAAGATAGTAGGCCAGAGTGCATTTAATCTTAGCCAGATCCAGGCTGAGCTTATTATTGATGCAAAAAAACATGGAGAAAAGCAAGAAGGTTATAGCTCTATGGATAATGGAACAAGTAGAGCAAAGCACTTAGCATACCCTGTTTTATCTGATAACGGAAAAGTAAAAGGAATTATTTATATAACATCTGATATGACAGATATGTATAATACATTAGAGGAATCAAAGACTATATTGATTAAGGCTACTGTACTAGCATTATTTATTACTGTACTAATAGGGTTCTTAATAGCTAGAAGTATAACAGAGCCTATTAATGATGTAACAAAAAAGGCTGAGAGAATGGCTAAGGGAGACTTTGATCAAGTAGTTGAAATCAAGTCTGATGATGAAATCGGCCAGCTCGCTAGTATGTTTAACAATTTAACCCTCAAGCTTAAAAACACACTAGCAGAAGTAAATAAAGAAAAAAGCAAGCTTGACACCATAATTACACATATGGCAGATGGAGTAATTGCAGTTTCATTAGATGGAGAAATTATACATGCCAACCCAGTAGCTTTAGACATGCTTAGAGTAAAGCCAGAGGAAATAGATACAATACAATATGATGAAATATTTGATGTAAAAAACAATAGAATTACTTTAGGAGTAATTACAAAAGAAGAAAAATGGCGCGGAAATGAAATAATTGAGATAGATTCAAAGGTATACAATGCAGAATATGCACCTCTAATTGACGAAAAATCAAGTATAGGTGGTATGATAATAGTATTTCAGGATATAACGAAACAACAAAAGCTTGAAAATATGAGAAAAGAATTTGTTGCTAACGTGTCTCATGAACTTAAAACCCCAATTACTACAATAAAAAGTTACGCTGAGACTTTGATGGATGGCTCTGTTGAAGACAGAGAAATCTCTATAAACTTTCTTGCAGTAATAGATAGCGAATGTGATAGAATGGCAAGAATTGTAAGAGACTTGTTGCAGCTTTCTGATTTGGATTATAAGCAAACAAAGTGGAATAAAAAATCTGTGGATATTAATGAACTTTTAAAGAATATTTACCTTAAGATCATAATTTCTGCAGAGGAGAAAAATCAAAATATTCAATTAGATATAGAGGAAAATATTGGAGTGGTTTTAGCTGATAAAGATGGGATTGAGCAGGTTATACTAAATATAATAACAAATGCTATTAAATATACCCCAAATAATGGAACCATAGATATTGGAGCAATATCAGATACGGAAAAGGTTACAATAACTGTCAAGGATAATGGAATTGGAATTCCAGAGGAAGACATAAGTCGAATATTTGAAAGATTCTATAGAGTAGACAAAGCAAGATCTAGAGATATGGGCGGGACAGGATTAGGTCTATCTATTGCTAAACAAATTATAGAAGCTCATAATGGTGAAATCCAAATAGAGAGCCATCATAATGTTGGGACTACAGTTGACATAATATTACCTTTAAAATAATCATACGTGTAATTATAATTTAACTGCACTGTAATATGTTTGTAATAAAATTGGTATATAATAAAAATGTAGTATTATATGGTACGAGGAGGAATTATTATGGCAAAAAAATTCCTTACAATGGTATTAGTATTGGTAGCTGTTGGAATTACAAGCACTATTGCATATGCTGGTGTCGGTGACACAGTTCCCAAACAGGTTGTTAAGGTGGAATCACAAAAAGTAGAAAAAGAAGTTCAAATAAATGTGAACAGTGAAAATGGTATACAAACAGAGGGAGACGTTGTGTTAATTACCATTAGAGGTAAAAAGGGAGTAAGTGTGACCTTTGAAGTGTACTTAAACACTAATGTTGTAATACAAGAAGATGTAAAGACTATTGAGAGTCTAGTCGAAGCAGCAAAGGCTGAGGACTATAGCTTGCTATTATCTGAAGTTGTGGAATTAGAAGATAGTGGTATATATCCTAAGGAATTAAAACTTAAAAAAGGTCTGTATAAAATTGTTGCAATAAAACAAGATGGAACTAATTCATTTAGGGAAGTTAGATATGTTTTATGTAAAGGAATAGATGATGCAGCAAGAACATTAGATAATGCTAAAAATGCTATTATATCTCCTGTTATAGAGACTATTAAAAAACTAATCAACAATAAATAACTGGATCTCTTTGGAGATGATACTATGAAGATAAAAGAAAGAATTAAATCTTTTTTATTAGCCTTTTTAGTCTTTACAACGATTTATCTTGTACAGCAATTATGGGTTGAATTTCCTGATGAGTTGTTATCTTCTTTAGCATTTGGACAAGAAACGGATTATGTAGAAGAAAGTGTAATATCAGATTTTATTCAACCTGAAAAATATATAATAGGCTTTGGTGGAAATAACCGAGGGATTATGTATTATGACGAAGACCATGATCTTTGGAATAAAGGCAAGGAAATTTTAAAAACAGTATTTCAATCAAAAAGTCTGAAAATTGAAGAAATGACTAATGAGGAAATAGAAGAAAGCAGAAAGAAGAGATTCATCGGTTACTATTTTTCTAATGACATATACACATTTGTTTTTAGTAAAATTTTTGATGCAGATGCTTCTTCACCAATCAATGAGTCTATTAAAAAAGTAAATAGTATATATATGTATATGGATTCACTTAGAGATAGTTTTATTGTAATTAGTGATGGAAATAGTTTCATTAAAATTAGCGGAGATAAATTTAGATTTGAAGTTATTAAGAGCGATATTGACATTATTAGCAAAGGTGTTTTTACAAGGGCTTATACAGTGACTGACTTAATAGATCCTGATATTAAGAACGACACCTATATACCATTAGAGGTAAAATTCAACTCGCCCCAGATACATGTACAAGAAGAAATTGATGTAAGCAATGAGCTAGTTGAGAAAAGCATTGCATCCTTGTTTTTTAATAGGGACTTAGCTTATATAAGAAGAATCGAAGAAAGTGATGGTTCCATAATATATATTGATAGCCAAAAAACTTTAAAGATTCACGAAAACGGGACCCTTGAATTCTTTAAATCTGTTGATGCAAATCCAGAGGCAGGAAATCTTATTATGAGTCTTAATAATGCTATAGATTTTGTAGATACTCATATGGGTTGGCCTAAAGACGCTTACCTATATAAGGTGGATGAAATTGAATTTGAAAATAATAAAGGATTTAGATTTACCTTTAGATATAAACTTAAGGGATTACCTGTAATATCAGGTGAGCAGGCAGCTAAAAATTCTATAGAATTGGAATTGGTTAACAATCTAGTAAAATCATATCGAAGGCATATATTAGAAGAGTTTGGATCAGTAACACCAAAATATAAGAATATGCTGTCAGCTTATGATGTAATTAATGAAAATTATGGTGACCTTAAAGCAAAATATATAAAGAATAATAACATAAATGTAGATACAATATTAACAGAAGAACTAGACATACAATTTAAATCGGTTATTGAAAATGCAAGCTTAGCAATTTTTGATTCATCAGTAGAGGGTAGTCAATATTTGAAGCCAGTTTGGATTATAGATGTGGCAGGATATAGCTATATATTTGATGCATATGATGGATATGGAGAAAACGGGGGGAATCCAAGGTAATTAATTTAGTTGGATGGTGAAATAAATATGGACTGGTCAAAGGCGAAAAATATTCTCATAATTGCCTTTATCATCACAAATATATTTCTAGCTCATGTGTTGATAAATAGCAGAAATACCAATACTGCTTTGGTAGCAGATGATTTTATAGAAGATGTCAAAGGTTTTTTGATAGAAAAGAATATTGATTTAGCAATAGAGATACCTAGAGAGATACCATCAATGCCCTTATTTAGAATTAAATATGAAATATATAATAATCAAGATATAGCGACCAGGTTTTTAGGTGCTAATTATTCTTCGGAGACTATTAGTGGAAATCCATACTCATTTTATATAAGTGGAAATGAAAGTGTTATTGTAAAGCATGGTAACGAAATTATGTATGAAAATTCTAGTACAATTTCCATCCACAAGAATCTAACACCTAGCAAAGCAGAAGACCTAGCTGAGAAGTTTATTAAGGATAAAGGTTTTTCGTCAGAGGATTACAAATTGAGTTTTGTTGATCATAAAGATGGTTATTACTTCATTGAATATACAAAAGTTATCGATAAATTTTACTTTGAAAAGAGCTTTATGAGATTTACTATTAGTAGTGCTGGCATAAATAGATTTGAAAGATTTTGGATAGAATCTGCTGAATTAGATGATTCAACAGTAACCATTATGTCTGCACCTAGATCTTTACTTAAGCTATTAGTTATGGAGGAAGCATATGGGAAGACCATAGAGGAAATATCAATATGCTATTACTTAGACCCTGAAAAGCATATGGGTACTAGTGACTCTAGCAATGCTATAGGTGGAAAAGCTACACCAGCTTGGAGAATAATGTTTAATGATGGAACCAAAATATTTTTAGAAGATAATTAAAAAATAATTGAATAAAATAAAGGGTTTTGTAAAGATAAATAGAAGAAATACTATATTTCTTCTATTTTTTTATGACGAATATGATAGTACTACGTTAGAGCTTCTATAGAATAGATGAATTTGTTCGCTACACTCACATAAATAATAAAATTAAAGCAGAAGAAGGGGTGCATATTAGTGGAGAAATTAATAATTGAGGGTGGGAATAAACTTAATGGAACAGTTGAAATAAGCGGATTTAAGAATGCTGCATTACCTATAATACCAGCATCATTATTATCAGGTGATAAATGCGTAATTGATAATCTTCCCAGAATAAAAGATATATTTCATATTACAGAGATAATGTCTGCTATAGGGGCAGATGTCGATTTTAATGAAGATGGGACTATGATCATTGATACAAGCAAAATTAGTAAAATAGTAGCACCATATGATCTTTCAAGGAAAATAAGAGCATCCTACTACTTGTTGGGAGCAGGACTTAGCCGTTTTGGAGAAGTTGAAGTGGCATATCCTGGAGGCTGTGATATAGGAAATAGACCAATTGACCAGCATATAAAAGGCTTTGAGGCCCTTGGAGCAAAGGTAGAGATAGAGCATGGAGTTATAAAGTGCAAGGCTGAAAGACTTATTGGTACAAAAATCTATTTAGATGTAGTAAGTGTAGGAGCTACAATAAATATAATGATGGCTGCAGTATGCGCAGAAGGCAGAACAACAATAGAAAATGCAGCTAAAGAGCCTCATATAGTAGATGTGGCTAACTATATAAACTCCATGGGAGCAAATATAAGAGGAGCAGGTACTGATGTTATTAGAATTGATGGAGTAGAAAAATTGCACGGGTGCACATATAGTGTAATCCCTGATCAAATAGAGGCAGGCACATATTTAGTGGCTGCAGCAGCTACAGGTGGAGATGTTACAATTAATAACGTTATACCTAAGCATTTAGAGTCTATAATAGCAAAACTAAGAGAAACGTCAATAGAAATTTTGGAGTATGATGATTCTGTGAGAGTGATTTCAGAGGGGAAATTAGTAGGAGTAAATGTGAAGACGCTTCCTTATCCTGGATTTCCTACAGATCTTCAACAGCCAATGGCGGCCATTCTTTCTGTTGCAGAAGGTACTAGTATAATTACAGAAAGTGTTTATGAGGCTAGGTTTAAATATATCGATGAATTAAAAAGAATGGGAGCTAATATTAAGGTAGATGGAAGAATAGCAGTAATTGAAGGAGTAGAAAAATTAAGTGGAGCTAAAGTCAAGGCTACAGATCTAAGGGCAGGAGCAGCCCTTGTAGTGGCTGGTCTTATAGCAAAAGGAAAGACCGAAATTGATAATGCTTTTCACATTGATAGAGGGTACGAAAATATAGAGCAAAAGCTTCTAAGCTTAGGTGCTAAAATTTACAGAGTAAATAAATAGCCAGGGTGACCTGGCTTTTTCCTTTATCTTTTCTATGATATAATTGTTTTATGTTCAATAAACAGGATTGAATTAGAACTCAAACGAAAAGTGAGAGCTGGAGGAAAACATATGACAGTAAGATTTTGTTCATTAGCAAGTGGAAGTAGTGGGAATTGCCAATATATAGAGACAGATAGGATAAGATTATTAGTAGATGCAGGACTTAGTGGAAAGAAAATTCAAGAGGCACTTATTTCTATAGAAGTAGATCCGAGTACAATTAATGGAGTATTAGTAACCCATGAACACAAGGATCATATGTATGCCATAGGCATTTTATCAAGAAGATTTAATATACCTATCTACACAAATGAAAAGACTTGGTTAAGTATGAAATCAGATATAGGGGAAGTAAAAGAAGAGAATGTAGTGATATTTGATACAGATAAGACCTTTGAGCTACAGGGTTTAAATATTCATCCATTTAAGATTTCACATGATGCCATAGAACCAGTTGGTTATAGCTTTAACTACGAGAACACCAAAATTAGCATAGTTACAGATACTGGGTATGTAAGTGAAGAAGTAAAGGAAAAGATAAAGGATTCACATTTGTTGCTGATAGAATCCAACCATGATGTAGAAATGCTTAAGGTAGGGAAATACCCTTGGTATCTAAAAAAAAGAATCTTAAGCGAGCATGGACATTTGTCCAATGATGATGCAGGAAAACTTTTGGCAGAGGTATTATGTGGTAAAAATGAATGTATACTATTAGGTCACTTGAGTAAAGAAAATAACTTTCCAGAATTAGCATATCAAACTGTAGCAAATATACTTACAGAGAAGGGTATAAATGTAATTAAGGACATAAGTTTAGAGCTAACCTACAGAGATAGACCATCTCGGGTTTTTAGTTTTTAAAAGCTTACATTAAATATAGTTTTTTGAGCTTTTATGAAAGATGTTGTAAAACTCTTAATTTATGCAAATACTATAGATAATTCTAAGTTTTAATAAATTATTTTGAGTTTGGAGTGATTAGATGTATGTAGTTTGTAATGATCATTTAGAGGTAGCGTTAGAAGAATTTGTAGAGACATATGAGCAATCGCCAGATATTTATGAATTGGATCAAGTTAAATTTACAGACTGGACAAGTCCACATTCATGTGAATACTGCGACAGACATCCAAAGTATTTAGTTGTATAGGAATAAGAAAAAACAAGGCAATAAGAGGAGGAAAAATGAAAATACTTTTAGTAAACGATGACGGAATAGATGCTATAGGCATTCAATCACTAGCTAAGGAATTTGAAAAGGACTACGAACTAGTAATAGTCGCACCAGAAGGGCAGAGAAGTGCTAGTAGCCATTCTATTACTCTTTCTAAGCCTATAATAGTTAAAAAGGTAGATATTCCAGATATCAAATCTAAAGCATACAGTATATCAGGTTCACCAGCCGATTGCGTTAGAGTAGCATTAGATAAATTAGTGGATGGACATGTGGACATAGTATTATCAGGGATAAACCTAGGACTTAATATTGGAACAGACGTATTGTATTCAGGAACAGTGTCAGCAGCTATTGAGGGGAACATATATAGGATTCCTTCCATGGCTTTTTCTTGTGAAATAGGAAAAGAGCCTAATTGCTTTGAAACTGCTGCAAAGTATGCCAAAAAAATATTTGAGAAAGTGAAAGATGATTTAGTTAAGAACAACATAGTTCTCAATGTAAATTTTCCATGTATAAAAGAAGATGATATTAAGGGGATCAAGGTATGTAAAATGGGTGGAATTGTTTATGATTATTACCTTGTTGAAGATATAAACGGTGAAGATGAATTGACTTTAGCAATAGAAGGAAGGCACAAGGAAGAAAAAGAAGTAGAAACAGATAGAGCGTACATAAGAGAGGGTTATATAACTGTCACTCCATTACACTATGACCTTACAAACTATGGATTGATGAAGCAGGTAGAGGATTGGCTATAGTATATACTGGAGGTATAGATGAAGATTCGTATCGTCTCCGTAGGGAGAATAAAAGAAAAATTCATGCAAGATGGTATAAAGGAGTACTCTAAGCGACTATCGAGATATTGCAATCTTGAGATCATTGAAGTGGAAGATGAAAAAGCACCTGAAAACCTTAGTGATAAAGAAATGGAACAGATTAAAGATAAAGAAGGAGTAAAGCTCCTCTCAAAAATCCCCAATAATTCGTTTGCAATATCCCTAGAAATCCAAGGCAAACAACTATCCTCAGAAGAACTCTCAGAAAAAATAGAATCCCTAATGATAGAAGGCATAAACGATATAACTTTTATCATAGGGGGATCTCTAGGTCTTTCAAAAGATGTTTCCCAAAAAAGCAACTTAAAACTATCCTTCTCCAAAATGACCTTCCCCCATCAGCTAATGAGGGTGATTCTATTGGAACAAATATATAGGGGGTTTAGGATAATGAAGGGTGAACCCTACCACAAGTGACGGAGATGTTCTAACTCTTTCAAGGCTTATTTAATAAGGTACTGTCCATTAGATTATAGGCGTTTATGTCTGCAGACTTGATATAGAAGACAGCAATTATTTAGATTTGAAAGTTTCACAGATAATATGTAACATCGAATTAGTAGACTTAAAGGACAAGTGAACTACATGGAAGATAAGATATAATTGATTTGCTTTATATAAATAATGTGTATAAGTTAAAAAGCACTAAGTAAAGAGTAATTTTATAATTTACATAAAAAACGAGGTGTCCAATCACGATAGAATTGAAAGAAATAACATGGTAAAACTTCTGGCAAATTATAAATCTCAAATCAAATGAATCGCAAAGTCATTTATTACCACCAAATGCTATTTTCATGACTCAAACTTAAGTGAATTTGAAATTTAAATACCCTGATGTGTGTTTTTACTTATACAACGAATCTCAGCCTGTTGGATTTACAAAAATAGTATATGTCCCTAAATTCGAAGAACCATATTATTTCTTAGAAGATACCTACCTAATTGATGCAATAATGATTGATAGTAACCATCAAGGTAAAGGCTATGGTAAACAATCGCTTTATCAAGTGCTAAAGTATATTGAGTCAAAACCATTAGGCGAGCAGACTCAATAAAACTATTATGCTATGATGAAAACATTATTGCTATTAATATTTACAAAGAGGCAGGTTTTCAAAAAACAAATAAATTTAGGGATGAGGGAAAGAGATTACGGATTTATTCGAAAGATATACGAGATGTTAAATTTGATCTAGATGCCATAGAATGAATCTAATTAAGAAAAAGACAAGGGGACGTTTCCGTTGTCTTGCGAAATATATTATGTTATATTAAAGTTCTTATAAATGCTAAAGAAAATGGTAAATTTGAGATACATGATTATTGTCTTATATAAATGATGGGGGTAGTTTAAGTGAAAAATTCAAATAATTTAGAAGAGTTTAAGAATGATTTTTTTGAATTATTAAAGCAGGCTTTAGACTACGATGAATTTCTTAGAGAAATAAAAGAAAATTACTGGTTACCAGACAAAGAATGGTTGATTGATTCGATTCCTTGGAGAGAAATCAAAGAGTATCAAATAAAGCCAATCAAAATTCATATGTTATCTGATTCTATGGCTTTGTTAGTTGCAACTTTTGAACTTGTACTCTCAGGTATTATTACTTTTTCATTGTTAAAGAAAGACCTAAAATGGTATATAGATTGGCAAAATCGTGATGTGTGGTTATTATCAACCAATAAGTGGAGAAAGAAAAGTAAAGACAATATAGAAATTCGTTTTTTTGAAACCTTTAAAGAAGAAAAAATAGATTCTATATTTGAAGAAATGCATGGGATTAATCAATGGATACAAGAAAAATATATTCGCAAGCTGGAAATATGCAAAACGATATAGCTAAGTTGTATTTAGAATATTATTTTAATATAGAGGAGTATCTAACTTCTTCAAAAGACTATTTTAATAACATTTTGGTTAACTTTAATCATCAATAGATTAAAAATTCTTTAAAGCTATTGAGAAAAAAGCAAAGGGCTAATTTGTAATACTATTTAGTTCTAATAGCCCAGTCTGGTCTAGCTAACCTTCCCTCAACTCTACCAATTTCTTTGGCTGAAAAACCTTCAAGTATTGCATTATCAGGGAATTGACTTTTTTGTTTTACTAAGGAGCCTGATTTAACCAAACTATATTCACCTAATATACTATAATCACATATTATTGATCCTGACTCCACAACTGAGTTTTCGCCAATAGTTGTGCCATGGATTATACAACCAGGTCCAATAGTCACATTATCATTTATTATCAGTTGATTATCAGGTAATAGATGCAGAACGGTATTTTCAAGGATCTGAACATTATTACCGATTCTAACTGGCCCATGGGAATTGCCTATGATTTTAACACCAGAGCCTATAAGTGTATTTTCACCGATTATTACATCCCCTGTAATCTCAGCTGTATCATAAAGATAAGCTGAGTCCCCAACTTGTGGATATTTACCATTGTACTCATATAGTTTTCCCATAGTTTCCCCCTGCCTTTCTTCACCTAGTATATTTTCCACATATTTTGTAAGATCTATATTGTTCCCTCTCATTCTCATTATCATAGCCTTATCATCCGTGGTCAAGCTTCTGATGATTCTACCTGGCCTACCTACTACTACAGAACCATCAGGAGTTATCATGCCTTCAGGGATTAAAGTTCCTTCGCCAAAGATACACATATCTCCAATTTTGGAGCCAGGCAATATAATTACCCCATTTCCTATTTCGCATAGGTTTCCAATTTCAGTACCAATTGCAATACATTTATGTCCGAAAACAGTTTTTTGTCCAACTTTTAAAGGATGTGAGGAAGTCCCTATAAGTACTGAATTTTCAAGAACCCAACTTGTGTTTTCAATAGTTATTGAATGATCTGTAGATCTTAATATACTACCTTGGGCTATATAAGACCCATTTCCTAGGGCTACCCTTCCTATTAGCCTTGCAGATTCGTCGATTTTTATTGTTGACATGTTTATCAACTCCTCATCTCTTGATTATAAATTATTATATCATAAGGATTTGAAAATCTGTAATTTCACATATGGGAAAAGCAGGCAATTTCGTTTTGATAAAAGAAGTTATAAATAAAAAGAGAGATAATTTCTAACGAAAAAATTGAAGAGTATTTTATCGAGTTAGTATTTTAGCTAAATAATATAAGTAAGACAACAACTAAAAATTGAATAAGTATTTTGATTTTCCAGATAAGTTGTATCAAATATTATTGGGAGGAAACATATGCTTGGAGAGTATTTTTAATGACAAATTAGCTACTACCATAGAAACTAATCAAAAATTATGGTCTAATGGATTGAGAGTTACAGAGCTTTAGGAATAAATACAATGAGCTATGTCAACTTATATGCAATATAAAACTACCATTACTAGATGTAGAATATGCTTAACTTATACTGCAGGTAATTTTCATATAAATGGTAAGACTTCAAAGTCAGTTGTAGTGGAGCAATCATTTGGTGGGAGAAGAGCATCATGATCAAAAGAATATATGCCCTGTGATAAAATTCAATATTGTAAGAAAAGGTGTAGCCTATGTATTGAATGTATTATTGCTACATAAAGAAAGGCAGCTTAATAGCTGCCTTGAAATACTTGTATTAATTGTTTTTGTCTAAATCTATAGCCATTGCTTTAGCAACACCTTGTCCATAAGCAGGATCTGCCTTTAAGCAGTTGTTAATGTGTCTCATCTTAATGAACTCAGGAACCCCCTCCATGTTACGAGCAGTATTTTCAAATAAAGCATTTTGCTGTTCAGGGGTCATAAGTCTAAACAATTTTCCTGGTTGCGTATAATAATCGTTATCGTCTGCTCTAAAATCGTAGCGCAGTATATCTCCAGGTGAGCTTTGAGGTGGTTCGGAATATTCAGGTTGCTCCTGCCATTCTTGGAAGCTATTTGGTTCATAGTGTAGCTTTGAGCCCTGGTTTCCGTCTACTCTCATTTGTCCATCTCTATGATAGCTATTTACATATTTTGATGCTTTAGGTGAATTTACAGGAATTTGATGATGATTAACTCCTAGTCTATATCTTTGTGCATCTCCATATGAAAACAGTCTACCTTGCAGCATTCTGTCAGGAGAGAAACTAATTCCAGGAACAACACTTGCAGGATTAAAAGCAGCCTGTTCAACATCTTGGAAATAATTATCTGGATTCCTGTTAAGCTCAAGAACTCCAACCTCAATAAGTGGGAAGTCCTTTTTATACCAAACCTTGGTCAAATCAAAAGGATTATATGGCATATTATTTGCCTGATCTTCTGTCATAATTTGAATAAACATAGTCCATCTTGGGAAATCTCTTTTTTCTATAGCCTCATATAGGTCTTTTTGATGACTTTCTCTGTCATTAGCTATAATATTTGCTGCTTCCTCATCAGTTAAATTTTCAATTCCTTGATGAGATGTGAAGTGGAACTTAACCCAAAACCTTTGGTTTTGAGCAGCAATAAAGCTAAAAGCATGAGATGAGAAACCATGCATATGTCTATAGGATTTTGGAATTCCTCTGTCACTCATAGTGATTGTCACCTGATGTAATGCCTCAGGTAATGATGACCAAAAGTCCCAATTGTTTGTTGCACTCCTCATATTGGTACGAGGGTCTCTTTTAACAGCATGATTTAAATCAGGGAACTTCAGTGGATCTCTAAAGAAGAATACAGGAGTGTTGTTTCCGACTAAATCCCAGTTTCCTTCTTCGGTATAAAATTTCATAGCAAAACCACGAATATCTCTTTCTGCATCTGCAGCTCCTCTTTCTCCCGCTACTGTCGAAAAACGTACAAATACTGCTGTTTCCTTCCCTACTTCTGAGAAAATTTTAGCTTTTGTGTACTTTGTAATATCATTTGTCACCGTAAACTTTCCAAAAGCTCCAGAGCCTTTTGCATGCATTCTTCTTTCTGGAATAACTTCTCTATCAAAGTGAGCTAGCTTTTCCAAGAACCAAACGTCTTGTAATACCATAGGGCCCCTTGGTCCTGTAGTCATTACATCCTGGTTATTTGATACAGGTGCACCAGTAACCGTAGTTAATTTTTTCTTATTGTTTTCCATAGACATCTCCCTTATAATATATTTTTTATTTATTACTCCTATAAAAACAGATAAAATCAATTTGCTTAATTTAAAAAATTCTATTCCTTTTTTGTCTTAATTTTAAATATAAAATACCAGTACTTAAATACTATTACTAATAGAATAAATAATCTAAGATATAGATTGTCCAGCTTAATTAAAGGAATAGCTAGCATAAAATCTGATAACAACATTAGTTTAGCTTTGCGACCAAATGTCATGGACCTATCATTAATATAATCCTCAGCATAATCTTTATAAAGCTTTGTGTTCTTAAACCAATGGTCAAACCTGTCAGAGCCTTTTACAAAACAAGCAGAAGCCAAAAGCAAAAAAGGAGTAGTTGGAAGTACAGGCACCAATACTCCTATAAGCCCAATTCCAGTAAATATAATCCCAGTCATAATAAATAAAAGGTTTATCAATTTCATAATAATCTCCTACCATCTTATGTTGATATAATTATATATACCCAAAATTAGTTAGATTAAAGTATATATTCTTAATTTAAAATAAATTTTATATTACTATAGAGGATAGGATGGTAAAATAGTTATACAAGATTATTTGAGGATGGCTTATTAAAATAAAGAACTTGGGGAGTAAAAAAATGGAACTTAAAGAATCGGATAGAATTTGTCCTCTATGCGGACAAGATAATAATTGTCAACATGGTTTGGGGAAGTGTTGGTGTGAAACTGTCATATTTCCTAAACACATATTAAACATGATTCCCGAGGATAAAAAGGGAAAGGCATGTATTTGTAAATTATGTTTAGAAAAATATCAAAGGTAAGCAACCTGTCTTATACCATGTGACATATAAAGGTGTAAGAAATGTATTTGTTACCGTAATGATGCAGTTACAACTAATGGTTGACCTACATATATCAACTCAGGTGAATCAAGATAATTGAAAGTTATTAGATTTTGCACAGAGGTTCCGTATATTCTTGCTATTGAGTACAAGGTATCTCCTTGTCTTACAGTATAAATAATTGCTTCTGGAGGAGATTCGGCAATGAATATAGTTTGGCCTGGATAAATAATATTTGGATTCACATTAGGATTAAAATGAAGAATAATAGGAACTGTTGTATTAAACTTTCTTGATATTGAATACAATGTATCGCCATTTTCAACAATATATACAAAACTACATAAGGCTGGCATTAGTATTGGCATATTATCACTCCTTTCTAACATTATATGCAGGTAATTTAGGAATGACATTAAAATCCTTATATGTTATCACCTAAAAAAACAATCTCTATCAAAAGCTTCCATAACAATTTGATAGAACCTCCATTTTGATTTTACTTACAGATATAAATACAATTAAAAGAATAAACATGATTGAAATAGGGATTTTGCCATGATAATATAGTACTATATATGAAATTAATGGAGAAACAAGTAGAATCATGTAAAACCATGTGGAATGCTATATGGAGAAGGGCTTTACAGCCAGTGTATTTAGAGGAGAAATTAATATATCCAGGGAAGAGATAGTTGTCATAAGTGAAGGACTAATTCGAAAAACAATGAGTAATAGAAATGAAAGAACTTTTTAGAAGAATAATTGTGTGTTTTGTATTAGTTGCTATGCTCACAAGCATACCTATTTTAGTCGAAGCGCAAGGAACTCAGTAATACAAATTTACAAAGGTAGATACAGACTACTCTATATTATTGAATGGAACCTATTTTAATAATGGGATGCATCTAGTTTATAAAAGTTTTGGAGATTATTATTATGTAACGAAAACGGGTAAGCTAGTTAAGCCACATCCTAACTTCATTGGTAGAAGCTATAGCGATGGATTAACTCCTATTTATGACAAGAACAAAGGATTAGGATATGTAGATACTAGTGGGAAAGTAGTAATTCCTATGAGTCTTCCAGCAATAACTACTGAAGATGGTGAAGTTATATATTCAGGTTATTTTGTTGATGGACACGCCCTTGTATATAAAGGTACAGGCTATGAAGGTAGTCCCTATGAACAGGAGCTATGGTATACCATAGACAAAACAGGTAAAAAAGTAGATATTGAGTTGTCTACAGATACTTTAGTTGTGTTAGATCTAGGTTATCCCCATAATTCTGTTTGGGAAACAGTAAACATCAATGGGGCAAATATAAATGTGTTTTTTAATGAAGGCCTAGCCTTAGCGGGTACAAACCAAGGAGCAGAATTCTGGGTAATAGAAAAATTAAATCAAGCAGCACCAAAGCCAGAGCTTCCTAAAGAAGAACCTGCTCAGCCATACACAAATTTATCTAGTCTAAGTCTCACAAGCTGGCAATCATGGGATAGTGGAACAACTTTAAACTATAGAATAACAAATTCTACAGACAAAGTAGACCGTGGTGCTTATGCCGTACTTATTTGTGGCTCAGGATATGACTCTACGAAAGTACGGGGGACAGAAGATTATATAACTTCAAGGTTTGCCAACTCAGATTACTATCCAATAGAGGGACATATTTTCGAATACCAAGCACAACCAAAAGAAACTATTCGAAACTATATTTGGTCTCAAATAGGCAGAGAAGTAGATGTTGCTGAAGAAGATTTAGGTAAAGGAGATTTAAAATATATTGTTATCAAACTTAAATCCGAGGAGGAGAAGTCTCAGCTACAAGCAGAGTTTAATTCTCTAGGATTAGGATTGTACGATTGGTTTAGTAGAGAAGAAAACAATGAGCTACAAAATTGGCTAAGACAAAAATTCGGACTAACTAAGGGGGAAAATAGTTATGAAAAATTTAACTAGAATCTTATCTTTAGCTCTCATAATGACACTAATATTTACTTCTTTTACATTTGTAAAGGGGTATGATTTTGAGATAATTGATGTATCAGAAATAAACGGGCCAAGTAATTGGGCAAAGCAAGGAGTAGGGGTATTAGCAAACAACAACATTATGTCTGGAACTTCAAAGACTACACTTTCACCAAAAAGCTCCGCTACTATTGAACAAAGTGTGTTATTAGTCTATAGGCTATATAATATTGTTTCAAAATAAAAATTAATATGTGACAGGAGGTTATATCATGGGTTCAGGCAGCATTTTGTATTCTACTATTGGTGCAGAAAATGGAGTAGTAGCTATTATTCTAGTTATTACAGCAGTAGTTTCAGCAATTCAATGTTTTTTTGGTTATAAAATCTTTAAGTTTTGGATTGGAGTAATGGGATTTATAGTATTTGGATTTTTAGGAGCAGTTATAGGAGCACTTGCTTTTAAAGGCAGTGTAGGCGGAGCAATAATCCTTGGTTTGATTTGTGGTGTTTTAGGTGCATTTTTAGCTATGAAGGTGTATAAATTAGGAGTATTTATTCAGTGTTTTAGTACAGGGGTTATTGTAGGATTAGTCCTATCTGCCGTGATGTCAGTATCAGAGGAAGGCACTCTCATAGCTCTATCTTCTATACTAGGTATTATTTTTGGTATAATTGGTGTGGTACTTATAAAGCCAGTAATAATAATCAGTACAAGCTTTTTTGGCGGTATGGTACTTGGATTTAGCTTAGTTGGATTATTTAAAGGCAATATGATTATAGTTGTACTTTTAGGATTGATTTGTTCTGTTGCTGGAGTTGTATATCAGTTTTATACTAACAAGGATCCTAAGAAAGTTGCAAATACAAACAATACAAACAATGCAAACAGTGTAAATAATGCAAGCAGTGGCAATATACCACTATCTAATGAAAATAACAATGTACAAGCTGTTGCTATTGGAGTTCCAACACCAAGCTCCAATGTCAGTGTTGCTACAGATAGTAGTCAAAGCACCAATGGTGATGTAGAGACTGCTGTTAGTTCTACAACAAATGAAGGCAAGACTAATGAATTTGTTGAAGATGCTAAGAAAAAAATGGATGATATGAAGTCAGAATTACAGAAAAAAATACAACATAAGATAGAAACTGATTCAAAGGAAATTTCAGAAGAAGATAGTAGGGCGTCTGCACTTTATATGTTTAAAGGTGTTGAAAGCTTCGTATATTCCAATAAAATAGTGAAGACAATAATGCCATTTATAGAATATGTACTATATATCATTACAGGTATCTTTTTCTTAAGGGGATTATTTATAAGGAGTATTAGCTTTATGTCGATGACTTCTACAATAGTTTTAGGAATTGTTATTTTGCTCTGCTTAGTTAAAGGAAAGAAGATAGGTGTAATCATATCCCTAGCCATAATAGGTGTTTCACAGTTTATTGGAATAACTAGACTTGATGCATTAAGATATTTAGATGCTAGATTTACATTTAAGTATTTTCTAGAAGTAGTTATTATTTTAGGCTTTGCTGCTTTAGTAGCATATTTTACTTTTTCAAAGAAAACAGTCACTAAAGAAGAAGCTATAGATAAATAAGAAGAACAATAATATTGGAAATCTTAATTAAATTGTAATACACATATAAATAGATAGTAAAAAAGACGAAGATTAATAAGTTGAGACAGCTTATCGTGGAGCTTACACAATAAGACTGTCTTTTTACTTTCAATAAATTTAGATATAGATATGTGTAAATGTCTATTTGTAATATGGATATGTAGTGATCTTTGTTATAAGTAAATATAGATATCTTTGGTTATTTTTTGTATTATTAATTTAGAGAATTATTTTATTAACGAATGAAGCCCATTAATTATTGAAACAATAAGTAAGAGAGAAAGCTAAATAAGAAAGGAAATTGATATTATGACTAAGACTTTTTCACAGTTAGGAATTAATTCTAAGCTAGTAAAAGTATTAAAAGAAATTCAAATAATAGAGCCTACGCCTATACAAGAAAAGACTATTCCCTTGCTTTTAGATGGAAGGGATGTAATAGCTCAGGCACAGACAGGAACAGGCAAGACATTTGCTTTTATGTTGCCAATTATAGAAAATATCAACCTTACTCAATCAAATGTTCAAGCCCTAATAATAGCTCCAACTAGAGAATTAGCCATTCAAATAACAAGTGAGACAAAAAAGCTAGCATCATCAAATGGAGTAAATATATTAGCAGCTTATGGGGGACAGGACGTAGCAAGTCAAGTCAGAAAGCTAAAAGGAAATATTCATATAATTATAGGTACCCCAGGAAGGCTATTAGACCATCTGAGAAGAGGAACCATTGAGTTGTGGAAGCTAAGGTTTCTTGTATTAGATGAGGCTGATCAAATGCTACATATGGGATTTTTACCAGACGTTGAAGAAATATTATCTCAAACATCAAAGCATAGACAGACCATGTTTTTTTCAGCTACAATGCCACAGCAAGTGCGAACATTAGCCACTAGGTATATGAACAAACCTGTACAAATACAGACAGAAAGTGAAAATATAACTCTAAAGGAGATAAAGCAAATAGTAGTGGAAACTACAGATAGAGGAAAGTTGAATGCACTAATAGAGTCTATTGAAAAATACAATCCTTTTTTATCCATAGTTTTTTGTCGAACAAAAAGACGTGCAAAAGCACTTAATGAATCTTTGCAAAAGCATGGTATTAAAACCGATGAACTCCATGGAGATTTAAGTCAGGCTAAAAGAGAAAAGGTTATGAAAGCATTTAGAAAAGCACAGATACAAGTTCTAGTTGCTACTGATGTAGCAGCACGTGGGTTGGATGTAGAAGGGATAACACATATTTTTAATTATGATATTCCCCAAGACCCAGAAAGTTATATCCATAGAATAGGGCGTACAGGAAGAGCAGGCGAAAAGGGTGTAGCTATTACATTTGTCGCGCCTAAAGATAAACAGGAACTATTTGATATTGAAAAAGCAATCAAAATGAAGATAGAGAGACATAAATCTGAAGTTGAATATAAGGAAGAGAGAACAAAGGAGCAAAGAGAGCCGAGAGTACAAAAAGAAGGAAGCAGCAAGAGACATAGAGATAATAAAGGAATAAAAGGTGCAAAAAGCACAAAAGGAAAGAAAACTTATAAAGGAAATAATAAAGATAAAAAGGGAAAGAGTATAGAGACAAAAGGAAAGAATAAAAGTATGACTAGGGAAAGGGCACATAAAGGATCTAAAAGTAAGTAAAATAGAAACAAAAGCACAAGAAGTTTCATATGTGTATCACTTCAAATAATATTTTAGAAATAGGTGCTTGCAAACTTTCAATATATATGGTAGTATATAAGAGTTAGATTAATAGTTGAAAAAGCTGAAGTATCATGAAACTTGTTTTATAATAATCTTATCGTTATTTTAAAATTTTGCAGGTATGGTTCTCATATTTACCACTTATTTTATATTTATAGGAACTAAAAGGGATTAAATTTGTTCAATCTTGATTCTTTTATATAGATAAATTAATAAGTATACGACTAATAAATACTAACTAGCATACAATTTGTATGTTAGTTTTTTTGTGGAAAAAAATAAATAACAGAAGGAGGTGGAGCAATGACAACAAATATTATGCTTGCACTTATAGGTTTGTTTTTAGTAACTGCTTTTACAAATATTTTAGCAACACTAAAAACAATACTAATGTCTAAAAAAATAATGAATCCGGTTTATTTACTTGTTTTTGTAGACGCTATGATTTTTGCAACTACTGTTAGTAAGGTTACAAGCTCGGACGGAGTTCAGTTTACTATAGCTTATGCCTTAGGCAGAACTGCAGGAGTCTTTATAGGTGGGAAAATCGAAGACAGGCTGGCTCTTGGTATTTTAGAAGTTGATTTATTCTTAAATAACAAATACAAAGCAGCAGAAATTGCTAAAAGGCTTCGTGACACAGGATATACAGTTAACAATTTTCTTGTTAGAGGAAACAATGAAGAAAAAAGATACCAAATAGAAGTTATTATCAGGAGAAAAGAATTTAAAATACTTGAGGGAATAATAGAAGAGTTTGGTATAGTAAATCCAACCTTGAAGATAAAAAATCTAAGTAAAGTAGATGGGAAAATAACAACTACAAGATTAAAAGAAGCTTAATAATCTTGGCAATAAGGTAAAAAATTAAAGGACTACTAGTACTACTAGTAGTCTATTTAAATTTGTTAAATAAAGAATAATAATTATATTTTACACATAGATGTACTCTTTTTAACTTTAAAGATTTGAGTGTTTTCACGACTTATATATAGAGGTTACTAGGATAAACCAGCAGGTAAATTATCGACGCAAGTACTAAGACAGCAATTTTAGAAAAAAACACTGTATTTTTATAAATAAGATATTCTAGTTCATATGTTAATATATATTACAATACATATAGTTCTATCTATGTTAAAATATATAATAGCTAGATTTATTAAGTTACAAACCTTAAAAAATAGGGGGTATGGAGTATGAGAAAAGCAGTTGAGGTTGATTTCACTATATTTGGGGATGATATGCAATTTGTAGAAATTCAACTTGACCCTACAGAGAGCATCATAGCTGAAGCAGGGGCTATGATGTATATGGATGATAGCATTAGTATGGATGCTATCTTTGGCGATGGTTCTGGCAAGGACGAAGGCAAGGGTTTTATGGGAAAAATGCTTAGTGCTGGAAAAAGAGTAGTTACCGGGGAAAGCTTATTCATGACTGAGTTTATCAACACGGGCAATCAAAGAAAGGCTCTTGCTTTTGCAGGGCCTTATCCAGGTAAAATCATACCTATGGATATAGGAGACTATGGTGGAGAGCTTATTTGTCAAAGGGATTCCTTCCTATGTGCTGCAAAGGGAATAAGCTTAGAAATAGCTTTTCAAAAGAAAATTGGTGTGGGCTTATTTGGTGGAGAAGGCTTTATAATGCAAAGATTAGTTGGAGATGGTCTTGCTTTTTTACACGCAGGTGGAACAATAATCAAAAAGGATTTACAACCAGGGGAGACTTTAAAGCTAGATACAGGTTGTCTAGTAGCCATGACTAATACAGTAGAATATGATATTCAAATGCAAGGAAATATAAAATCAGCACTCTTTGGAGGAGAAGGACTATTTTTAGCTACACTCAGGGGGCCAGGAACCATATGGCTACAATCCTTACCATTTAGTAGACTTGCAAACAGAATTTTTGCTGCTGGAGGTAGAGGCAAATCAAGTAGCAAAGATGAAGGCAGCTTAATAGGTAATATTGGGATAGGAACTTTATTTGGCAGAGACTAAAGAACTAAGCTAGAAAAATTATTAGTTTATTTAGGAACCGACCTCTCATACAATTTAACGTAAATTAAACCATAAAGGGACGACTGAGATTTCTAGTAGTCCCTTTAAGCTTAAAAGCCATTGATAACCATATAGTTGACATAAAGATTTTAAAAGGTTATCTTTAATACATTATGGATTAAATATTATAATGTGGGAGAGTTTGATATGGAAAATAAGGAAGAAAAATTGTTTAGGGAAGGATTACATGAAGGAAACCTAACAAAGCTAAGACAAGTATCAAAAGGAGAGATTCACAATCATTGTTCTACTGGAATGAGATTTACAGTATTTAATAAGTGGGCGGGTGGAAATGCAATCAAGGCTTCAAAAAAAATGAATGGTGTCAGAGAATTAAATGAATATATCACTAATCAAGTCAACAATCGCATTAGAAAAGAAGAGGATATAGCTTTTCTAATTGAAGAAACCATAAAAGAAGCCATAGAAGATGGAATAAATATATTGGAGACTAGCATAGACTGCCATGAATTAATGAATTTTACACAGAAGAATAGTTTTTTCCAGATAATCCTCCATATTAAAGATAAGTATAAAGATTATATAGACTTTAGACCAGAGGTAGGCATGGCTATAACTACTCCTATAGAGGATTTAGATAAATACTTGATACCTTGTATAGAAAGTGGAATTTTTATGTCAATTGATGCATACGGTGAAGAAACCATGGAAGGCTACCAAAGATTAAAGGAATATTATAAGTACGCAAGGGAAAAGGGCCTTAAGTTAAAGGTTCATGCAGGTCAATTTCTAGTAGCGGAAAATGTAAGGACAGCCATAGAATTATTAGAGGTAGATGAAATCCAGCATGGTATAGGAGCCGCTTCAAGTGATTATATAATGGATCTTATAAAAGAAAGAAAGCTAAGACTAAATGTTTGCCCAAGCAGCAATTATATATTAGGAGCTGTTAATGATATCAGAAATCATCCATCTAAAAGGTTATTTGATAAAGGGATAAATATAACCGTAAATTCAGATGATTTACTTTTGTTTGATAGTAGTGTTTCACAAGAATTTTTACTTCTATATAAATTAGGGCTATTCAATGAAGATGAGTTAGACGAAATAAGGAAAAGTTCCTTATTATAGATAATCAAATAGAGCTTTTAGAATACTTAAAGGACTATCTCAAAAACAACGTTTTTAGGATAGTCTGTTTTTTTAAATAAATTCATCAAAAAAATTTTCAAAGGTATTGACAAAAACTACAAGCGGGTATATACTTAACTACATAAGTGACTAACCAACCAAGTAAAAGTTATGGAGGTGACAAATTGCTTGACTTAAACTCGGATAAATCAATTTATGTGCAAATCGCAGAGATAATTGAGAATGAAATACTAATAGGTAATCTTCAGGAAGAAGATCAAGCACCTTCTACCAATCAATTTGCAAAGGTCTACCAAATAAATCCCGCTACTGCGAGAAAAGGGCTTAATATTTTAGTGGACGAGGAAATATTATATAAGAAAAGAGGATTGGGAATGTTTGTATCAGAGGGTGCAAGAAAAAAAATATTGAAAAAAAGGCAGAATACTTTCTTTCAGGAAATATTACCTGACATAATTAAAGAAGCTGATAGGCTTGAAATATCGAAGACAGAAATTATAGATTATATTTTAAAGATTAAGGGGAGGGATAAGGATGTTGGAAATTAAGGACTTAAACAAATCTTATGGAAATACAAGAGTGCTTACTGATGTGAACTTAGATTTAGAGGAAGACAAGATATATGGATTGCTAGGTAGAAACGGCGTAGGAAAAACCACATTACTAAGCATTATTTCAAATCAAATAAGGAAAAACAGTGGAGAGTTAAAGCTATATGGTGAAGAAATATTCGAGAACTCTAAGGCTCTTGAAAATATCTGCATAGTAAAAGAAAAAGGATTTGGCGTAGCTGAAGTTAAAGTAAAAAAGATTCTTGAAACAGCGAGAATTCTCTATAAGAATTGGGATGAAGAGTATAAAAATCTTTTAATAAAGGAGTTTAATCTTAATATAAAAAAGAAATACAATAAGCTGTCACGTGGTAACCAGACTATAGTTGGGCTCATTATAGGTTTAGCTTCAAGAGCAAAGCTGACTATTTTTGACGAACCATCACTAGGATTAGATGCAGCTTTTAGATATAAATTCTATAATTTACTCTTAGAAGATGTAGAGAGTAACCCAAGAACAGTGATTATTTCTACACATTTAATTGATGAAGTGACAAATCTTTTTGAAGAAGTGATTATTTTAAAGGATGAAAGAGTTTTCATTAAGGACGAAGTAAATAACTTAATGAAGAAAGCCTATTTTTTAAATGGGAAATCTGAAAATATTCTTCCATTAGTAAAGGATAAAAATGTAATCCATAAAGAGGAATTTGGTTCATCAATTATAGTAGGGATATTTGATAATCTATCTGGTGAAGAAAAGACATTGTTTAAGAATAATAATATTGAAATAAGTCCAATACCTCTTCAAAAGTTATTTATATATCTTACAGAGAATACATATATAAAGGAGGTTGTGTAATGGAAAGCATTAAGAGAACAGTTAAATTACAAATCAAAGATACTAAAAAGTCTATAATTGCTTTCTGGGTAATAATGCTGACAGTTAATATCGCCTTTTATCTAATGAATTTCTATGGGAGGACAAACATAAATATCGGAATGAGTACAGGTGAAAATGGATTAGTTTTTTTATCTGTAGTAGGATCAAATCTCATGGCTATAACAATATTCTTAGTCGTATATAGTTATGTAATGTACTATGAGACTTTTCCAATAGTAATAGGGTTCAGTGTAACCCGAAAGGATTTTTTTAGCTCTGTAGTAATAGATAATCTTTTAGTTACATTCTTGTTTGCACTAATACAAGGAATACTATTAAAAATTGACCCATTAGTTGTCAGGGCAATAGGAAGAGAGCCTTTGTTTGACTTCTCTTTCTTTAATATTCAAACAGACAACATAATATTTATTATATTTTCACTTTTTATAGGTAATATCGTTTTTGTTTCTGCGGTAAATGTGTTAGCTGCATTAAACTATAAAATTGGATTTAAGTTATGGATAATATTTGGTGCTATTGCATCTTTGCTTATGTTCACTAGATCTGGAAATATAATAGGCAATACTATATTAGACTTTGCATGGAAAGCGCTTAATACTAGGGTAGATTTATTTCACTTCTTAAAACTTGGGTTAATCGTTCTTATATGTAATATATTAGGATATTTTATAACAATAAATATAAATATTAAAGACAAATGGACTTAAGTATAGAACAAGGGTAGTATCAGTCCCATCTAAAGAATTTTTTGCATTAGCTCCCACTATATATTGCTAATACTTGCAATATGCTTAATATGGTAGTATAATAATGACAATAATTGTATTCTGGGGTGGTGTGAGGCATGGATTATATGACCGTGAAGGAAGCCAGTGAAAGATGGGGGCTTGGAATCAGGATTGTGACATTGTATTGTAACCAAGGTAGAATAGATGGAGCGGTAAAAAAGGGTAACATGTGGCTTATTCCTGATTTTGCTGTTAAGCCAGAGGATAGAAGACGGAAAAAAGTCCTAATACAAGAAGAAAAGCAATCATCACTTTCTAAAGATGTATATAACCTATATGAACAAAGAAAACACGAAGGGCAATGGCCTTTTCAGTCTTTGTATGAAAACAAAGAGCTATTTGTCCAGATCATGAAGTGTTTTCCTTATCCAATGCACATATGTGCACCAGATGGTACGATGCTTCTTGCGAATGAAGAGTATTTAAAATTTGCTAGAATATCCAATCCGGAAAGGGTATATAAAAAACATAATATACTGCTGGATCCAAATCTTGAAAGGTGGGGAATAAAGGACTTTGTTTTGCAGGCATTTAAGGGAGAAGTCACTCATGCATATGACGTTAAAGTACCCTATCAGGAAATCATTGAGCGGTTGGGGGACGACCAGGAGTTAGTTTGCGAAAGCTTGTTCCACAACATGACTTCCTTGCCTATATACGATAATAATAATCGATTGTTGTTTGTCGTGTTTATTTTCATCACCTCCAGATCTTATCAGGACAGAGAAGAAATTATAAAAGGCAAGGAATACATAGACGACCACTGGAAAGAGGAATTTGACGTAGATAAACTAGCGGATATAGTTCACATGAGCAGGTATCATTATAGCCGTATGTTTAAACAGCATACGGGCATGACTCCTTATAACTATTATCAGGACGTAAAGTTTGATAAGCTAAAGGAAAAGCTGTGTGATACCAATCTGTCAATAATCCAGGTATTTTACGAATGTGGCATAGATTACAATGGGAATTTAGCAAAAAAATTTAAACAAAAGTTTGGAATGACTCCCTTTCAATATCGGGCAATGATTACTCAAAAATAAAAAATTAGAAAAATGGCTTCTTACTATAATTACTTCAGAAGTCTTTTTTTGTTATAAAACAGCAAAAATTACCGAAACAGGTCTCCAGGGAGCTTCCTTCGCTGCAGTCTATGCCAGCAGGCGGAGTTCTATCCTTAAGTTGCTGGAAAGGGTGTCAATGAAGCCTTTGCACCCATATTCGGTTCGGATACCGATGGCAAGACAGTCATCGCCGCAGCTAATGCTCTGGGGGATAAGATAAGGGCTGTGCTGACCGGTGGTTATAATGTCTTTGGCGTTTTTGATAAGCTAGAACGGTATCAAAATCGCTGGGAACGTCAGGGCTATGACATGCGGTACAAGTACAGAAATTATATCATTGATGTCTACACCTTATACAACGCCATGGGCCAGATCGCCTGCAATACGATGATTGAAGCGCATAAGGGTGACAGCCCCAGTGATAAAAATATCCACCTGCAAGCCAATAGGGATTTGAAAGGGTTGAAGGAGAATGCTGAAAAGGCAATGGCGGATACAGCTCTCTTAAGAATCAGATATGCAGTGGGAGACGGTCCATCTACTGCAACTAAGAATATAAATCTGACGGTAACAGGAGCGGTGTATGGAACAGAGATCACATGGGCATCAAGCAATATATCATTTATCAGCAACAAAGGGTTAGGAAGAGTTCCTAGAAATCTTTTTATCTAATAAATAGATTGAAGTTGCACAAAGGCCTGCCCCTTTTTTATAGGGGCAGGCCTTTGTAAATAACGAACCATACATTTTTATGGTATTACTTTTTTCATCAATTTATGCTAGTAGCAGAGCATTGTACATATAGTCTCTTACTTTAAACTTACAATTTTTAATTCTAGCTCTTGCAAATACTCTATTATACTTGGTAATGCATCAACAACAGCTTGAGATTCATGAAGGATAATAATAGAACCTGAAACATTGGTGTTTTTTATATTTTTAAATACTATGTCGGGATTACGAGTACTCCAATCTTCTGGGTCATTATTCCAAAGCACCATTTTATAATTATCTCCATCAAATAAGTCTTTTAACTCTTTTTTATAAGAACCATAGGGTGGCCTAAAAAGCATTATTTCCTCGTTGGTTATTTCTTTCAGTAAATTCATTGATTGAATAAGTTCATTTTCTTGCTCTTCAGAAGAAAGAGTTGCCATATTAGGATGACTCATAGAATGGCTACCGATAGAATAACCATTTGTCTTAATATGTTTAACGTAATCTGGAAACTTTTCAGCATTAGAACCTATGAAAAAGAATGTTCCTCCAACCTTGTATTCCTCTAATATTTCCATTATCTCTAATGAATACTTGGAAGGACCATCATCAAAAGTAAGGGCAACATATCCCTTTGGAATACTATATGTAACTACCTCCTCGAGATCAAAAGAAGGAATATCATCTTTCTTGGGAGTATCCTCTTCAATTACAACATTCTCATCAGAGTTATCAACATATAACTGTAAGCTTTTATCCTGTTCGGTGTGAAATTCATTATTTAGTTTTATTATTTGGATAGGATTTTGTTCTTCTGCTCCATTATTAAGTTTAATGGGGAGCACAGGTTCTTCTACTTCATTATATTGTTGAATTGATTGAGCTAGTACCTTCTTATCAAATGATATTTTATTAAAAAAGGTAAAACTTACATAGCTAAATAATAAAATTGATATCATAGCAAAAGCAGCAATAAGTTTTAGACTAGATCTACTTACATAATTATTATGTGCACTATCTTCATGAAGTGCTTTTACAGTTTCTATTTGTGCATTGGCTGGCTCTAAATTTTTTATAGTAAATACTGATTCATCTAACTCATCAATATGCTGAATGTGTTTTATGGCGGTTAGATTATCTATATAATCTTTTGTGCAATGAAAATATAATGGTTCGCTACAATCACGATAAGTTTTTGCCAAAATACTAGCATATTGATCTTGATTAAAATCATGTGAACTATTAAAGGACAACCTATACTTATGTTTTTCATCAAAAGTAGTGATTGCTTTTAACTTTTCTGCTGTATAATCGTCAATTTGCCAGAGCATCTCTGTATCCTGTTCAAAAGAAAGTTGGACATTCAGAAAATAGGCATCTAATTTCTTTTCTATTGACTTTAACTCTAGTAGTTTCCCTAAATAGGTAGACATAGCTCTTACCTCCTTTCTTTAGATTAAAAGAAATTTTATTCGATTTTCTACTTTGAATCAGAAGAATCAGGAGTTGATTGTCTTTGAGAAAAAGAAAAAGACATTCTTGATGTAAAATCATTTATAGTTTGCATTAATTGTGACTTCTCGTCAGAAATCTGCTGGTATTGTTGTATATACTGTTGGTTTTCTATTTTAAGGCTTCTAATAGTCTCTTCTAGCTCATTTATTTTTAGTATGTTCTGATGCTGGAAACTAGTAAACTCCTCATTGAACTTATTGTATTTATTAATTTCCGCATCCAGTTGGTTAGACACTCGCTCATATTCAATGTTAGACTTGCTTTGATACTCCTTGTAATCCTCTAAAAGCTGGTCATAGCTCATTTGTTTATTTGTTAGGGTGCTTTCTAATTTGCGAATTTCCTTGCCATTTTCCTGTAAAACTTGATCTTTCTTCATTAATTCTTGTTTCATTCTATTAGTGGTTTCAGTTGAAGTATATAGTTGATCTTCAAGTCCCTTATTTCTATACAATATCAGTCGGCGATCCTTAATCATGTTCTCTAAGGATACTATTAAGTCTAATACTACCTTGTCTTGGTTATCCTTTGAAAATAGGTAATTGTCATTGTGGATACCTACTTTATCATGTTTGTTTACATCATCTATTTGCTCTTCGTCTGTAGTGTCTGGGTTTGCAGTTTCCTGCTCTATATGGTCCTTGTCTAGGCTATCTTGACTGTTACTAGTAGATTTAAACCAATTAACTCCCTTTTTTTTCATACCTTCCCAATCCATGATATCATCTCCTATGCAAAAAGTGGAAAATAAATCCCCTTAATCAGTTATCGGCAAAAATCGTCAAAATAAAATAGGACTTTAGTCCCGTAAATAATAATGTAAAGGACCTACAAAATTCTGGCTTAATTGAAGTCTGATATAAGCTTACAAAAAAATACAATATCCATCATATTTAGTCACAAATGGCATAGGTAGATGAATAGCTTGAAGTGTTGTTATCAAATAAAGTTTGTGTTAAGCTAAACGTGAGGTGATAAATAATGGTAATTAAAGAAATGACTACAGAAGAAAAGATTCTATCAACTGCAATAGAACTTTACCCTATTAAGGGAGATATTACAATTAGAGAAATAGCCAAGAGGGCTGGAGTAAATGTTGCTGCCATTAATTATCATTTTACTAATAAAGATAATTTAATGAAAGCAGTTGAAAAACATTATTCTAATATGCTTTATGATATGCAGAATAGAATTATTAACGACCCAGATACAAGTTTAGAAGATAAATTGATTATTTGGTGCAACAACCTAATGGAGTATATGTTTAGATGGCCATCATTTATAACATTGGTAACAAACCTAATCATGCAAAATAAAGATTATGAATCAGAGATAGTTAATAAATTTTTTGCCAACATTGAATTTATGACTAATATGCAGAATATAATATCTCAAATTACAGGAATAGAAGATAAAGACTTGCTTAACTATAAATACATTCAATTATTTTCTGGAGTATTAGGACCTATTTTATTCCAGGTAATACCTTTAGTATCAGGAAACAAGAGCATGTGTATAGATTTCAGCTTAAAAGAAGAGAGAAAGAGATACATTAACAATCTAGTTAAGACGATTTTGATAGTTAAATAAACTTTTAAACAATAAATAAAGAGTATTGCTATATGAAAAGCAATACTCTTTTTATAATGGGCAGGAAAGTCCTATTTTCATGCTCTTATATAAAAGGACTGCGTATTACCTTAGTTATTTTCAAGAAAAGCTTCCTTAATATCTAATGCTTAGATAAAAGCTTTTCGTGTAATTTTATGAATTATTTATAGGCTTTAATTAAAGACTAATACCAGACTTAACTATTCGGGAGAGGTTAAATGAATATTCTATTAACTGCAGCAATTATCTTACTGTTATGTGTTATTTCAAGCAAGGTTTTGTATAAATTCGGGATACCAACTCTTATTATATTTCTAGCCATTGGAATGTTTATGGGTTCTGATGGACCTGGGGGAATATATTTTAAAGACCCAATTCTTGCTCGTGATTTATGTAATATTGGGCTATTATTTATTATTTTCTCTGGGGGATTTGGAACTAGCTGGGAGACTGCAAAACCAGTAGCCCTTTCTGCTGGAATACTTGCAACTCTAGGAGTAGTATTGACTGCTTTTGCCATAGGTGGATTCTCTCACTTTATTCTTGGATTTCCTTGGGTATATGGTATGTTACTTGGCTCTATTGTATCTTCTACTGATGCAGCAGCAGTCTTTTCCATTCTGCGTTCTAAAAATCTGAATCTTAAAAATGGATTGGCTCCTATGCTGGAGATGGAAAGTGGTTCAAATGATCCTATAGCCTATATGCTGACTACAATTTTTTTAGGGATAATAGCTGGAGAATCAAATAATATTTGGCTACTTCTAGCTACTCAAATTGTCATTGGGGCAGTAACAGGGGCTATTATTGGAAAGTTGGCAGTATGGGTCATAAATCATATTAATCTGGATATAGATGGACTCTATTCTATTACTGCCATAGCTATAGTGTTATTATCCTATTCTAGCGCAGACCTCCTATCTGGGAATGGCTTTCTAGCAGCTTATATTACGGGATTAATTATGGGAAATAGTAGACTTATACATAAAGTGAATTTAGTTCGCTTTTTTGATGGAGTATCTTGGCTTATGCAAATTTTTTTATTCTTTATCTTAGGATTACTTGTATTTCCTTCAATATTAAAAGGCATAATACTGCCTGGAATCAAAGTAGCATTTTTTATTATGTTTATAGCCAGACCTCTTGCAGTATTTCCTATATTGTCTCTGTTCAAGAGAAATAATAAAGAGAAGCTTCTTGTATCATGGGTAGGTTTTCGTGGAGCTGCTTCTATTGTTTTTGCCACATATCCATTAACTAAAGGAGTTATGATGTCTGAGGAAATATTCAATATTGTATTCTTTGTGGGACTTCTATCGGTTTTAGTACAGGGTACTATTTTTGTTCCCATTGCTAAAAGACTAGGTTTAGTAGAGGATGGAGAGAATGTTCTTAGAACCTTTACAGACTTCTCAGGAGAAATATATGCTGAGTTGCTTGAAATCAAGATTTCAAAAGGAAGTCCATTTGTTGGAAAGTCCATTATAGATATTGATGTTTCTAGGGATATATCATTTGTTCTAATTCGACGAGGAAACAGGATGATTGCACCAAGAGAGACAACTATAATTGAATCTGGTGACATTGTAGTGATTGCAGGTGACCCAAAAATCCTTTTAAAAGTTGAAGATCAAGCTAAATAAAAAGTATAATTATGGATTGCTAAAAAGAATAAGATTAATCTTGGGATTTGAATAGGCAAAAAGACAATTGCCTATATACAAGAGGAACTGAGCTAATAAAATTAGCTCAGTTCCTCTTGTATGCCTACTTGTATTTCGTGTGTCTAAATAATATAATAATAGTATATTTCATAACGGGGAGAGCTCAAATATGAATTTTGGATATTTAAGTAAATACATGAGAAGATACAAGAAACAGTTTTTTATAGCTCTTGCATTTTTAATACTTGAAACTATAGGGGATTTAATACAGCCAACTATCATGTCATGGATAATTGACAGGGGAGTTAAGCAGGGAGACATGAACTATGTACTTAAGCTAGGAGGACTTATGCTTCTAATGACAGGAATCGGTGCTTCCTGTGCAATTATTAGAAACATAGTATCTTCTAAGGTATCACAAAGCTTTGGATCAGATTTAAGAGAGGATTTATATATTAAAATTCAAGGGTTTTCCTTTGACAATATTGATGAATTTCAGGATGCTTCCTTGATCACTAGGCTTACAAATGATGTAAATCAAATGCAAAATTTTTCACATGGAATGATGAGGGTATTTGTAAAAGCTCCAGTATTGGGACTAGGAGCCATAGTAATGGCCTTCATATTAAATCCTAAAATGGCTCTCATACTTGTAGGAGTGGTTCCTATAGTAAGCATAATTATAGCCATAAACCTTAAAATATCCTATCCTATTTTTACAAGAATTCAAAAAGCATTAGATAAGGTTAACGGAGTTATGAGAGAGTATTTAGCTGGGATTAGGGTAGTAAAGGCATTTAATAGGTTTAATCATGAAAGAGAACGCTTTAAAACTGTAAACAAGGATTTAAAAGATGTGACGCTTAAAGGTATGAGGATAGTAGCCGTTTTTCATCCTTTAGTTGCCCTATCAGTGAATATTGGAATAGCTTTGGTTTTATGGACTGGAGGTCTGAGAGTTAATGCAGGAAATATGGAAGTAGGAAAGATTATGGCCTTTATTAACTACATGACTCAGGTTTTATTTGCTTTAATGATATTGACTAGGGTGCTAAACATGTTTATTAGGGCAAAGGCCTCAGCGGAAAGAATAGGTGAAGTATTTGAATCAGAGAACAGTATATTGATAAAGGACAATCCATCTCATATTAGTAATGGGAAAGGATGTCTGGAATTTGAAAATGTATATTTTAAGTATAATTTAGATAGTGGATATGTACTTGAGAACATTAACTTTTCTGCTAACTCGGGAGAGACTCTGGCTATTATAGGCTCGACAGGCTCTGGAAAATCCACTTTAATCAATCTGATACCGAGATTCTATGATGTAGCTAAGGGGAAAATAAGAATTGATGGTATTGATGTAAAGGAACTTAATCTTAGTGAATTGAGAGAAAAAATAGCCATAGTTCCCCAAAAAGTCTTATTGTTTACAGGCAGTATAAGAGACAATATAAAATGGGGAGATGAAAAGGAAACAGAAGAAGAGGTAGAAAAAGTGGCTGATATCGCCAAAGCTCATGATTTTATTATGTCCTTTAATAAAGGCTATGACACTTATCTAGGGCAAGGGGGAGTAAATCTATCTGGAGGACAAAAACAAAGAGTTTCCATAGCCCGTGCCCTCATAAAGAAGCCTTCTATACTCATTTTAGACGATAGCACATCAGCAGTTGATATGATAACAGAAAAGAAGATAAGAAAGGGATTAAAAGAATACTTGAATAATACTACAACTATTTTAATAGCTCAAAGAATTACTTCTGTAATGGATGCAGATAAAATTCTTGTAATGGATAAAGGAAGAATAGTAGGTATGGGAGTTCATGAAGAGCTTATAAAGACCTGTGAAGTATATCAGGATATCTACCAATCTCAAATAGGAAAGGGAGGTGTTAATCTTGATGCGTAGACCAGGTCATAGAGGCCCTGTTGGTATTCCAGGGATTACTTCAGTAAAAAAAGCAAAGAACCTTAGACATACATTAAAAAGGTTATGGGATTTCTTTAAGTCTGAAAAAAGAAAACTAATCATTACATTTTTATTGATTTTAATATCAGGTGTTTTAGGTTTGTCTGTTCCCTTTCTTGTTGGAAAGGCAGTAGATGCCATATATCCAGGTAAGGCTTTAGTTGAATTCGAGAAATTAAGATTTATTGTGCTAACATTATTGTCAGTTTACTTATTAGATAACATGCTCACATTTTTACAAGAGTATACAGTAGCAGGAATTGCCCAAAGAGTAGTTTTTAGTTTAAGGGAAAAACTATTTGGAAAGCTTCAATCTTTGCCTATAATTTTCTTTGACAAACATACTCACGGTGAGATAATGAGCAGGTTATCAAATGATATTGATAATGTCAGCGCTACTATATCACAATCAACTGTGCAATTTATGGCATCTGCAGTTAATATATTAGGTTCACTGGTGATGATGCTATACCTAAGTCCTTTGATGACTATGGCCAGTATGATTACCATACCTATGGTTTATTTTTTGACTAGGTTTATAGCAAAAAGGACTAAGCTTCTATTTAGAGAACAGCAAAAGACTCTGGGGAGATTAAATGGTCATATTGAAGAGTCAATAGCAGGGATACATGTAGTAAAGGCTTTTAATAATGAAGAAAAGGTAATAGCTGAGTTTAAAGCTCAAAATGATAGATTAAGGGATGTAGGGGTTAAGGCTCAAACCTGGTCAGGATTTATTATGCCTCTTATGAATGTAATAAATAACTTTGGTTTTGGTATTATAGCCATATTTGGAGGGAGTTTAGCCGTAAAGGGCATTATCTCTGTAGGAGTAATAGCTAGTTTTATTTCCTATTCTAAGCAGTTTACAAGGCCACTAAATGAGCTTGCAAATACATTTAATACTCTACAATCAGGAATAGCAGGAGCAGAAAGAGTATTTGAGATTTTAGATGAATTAGAAGAAAGAAAAGACGGTGATAATGCCCTAGTTATAGAAAATATTAGAGGAGAAGTAGAGTTTAAGGACGTGACCTTTGAATACAAGAAAGATGAGCCTGTTCTAAGAAATATATCTTTCAAGGTAGCACCTGGAACCAATATTGCTTTAGTAGGTCCTACTGGAGCAGGAAAAACAACTATAGTAAATTTGCTAACTGGATTCTATGAAATAAATAAAGGAGAGATACTAATAGATGGTATCAATATAAAAGATTATAAAAAGGATAGCTTAAGGAAAATATTTGGTATGGTCCTTCAGGATACTTATCTATTTTCAGGAACAATAAAGGAAAATATAAAGTATGGAAACTTAGATGCTACTGACGAGGATATAGTAAGAGCGGCTACCTTAGCAAGAGCTGACGATTTTATCATTAAGCAGACTCAAGAATATGATACGTTTTTAAATGAAGGCGGAACTAATTTAAGTCAGGGTCAAAGGCAGCTGCTAGCAATAGCTAGGGCAATCTTAGCCAACCCATCAATACTAATACTAGATGAGGCTACATCTTCAGTAGATACTAGAACAGAACTTAAAATTCAAGAGGCTATGGTGAGACTTATGGAGAATAGAACTACTTTTATTATTGCCCATAGACTATCCACTATAAAGGATGCGGACATTATCATGGTAATAGACCATGGTGAGATAGTAGAAAAGGGAAGTCATGAAGATCTATTAGAGAAGAAAGGACATTATTATAATCTTCACCAAAGTCAATTTGCCAATGTGAATATATAAAATAAGTCCCTAGGAATTAGTTTTTTCTAAACTACTTTAGTTTATTGTGTGTCATTGTGAGCGACAGCGAAGAATCTCATGCTTTTAATATATATTAGATTCTTCACTGAGGAGCAGGATGACAGAGAGGAACTTTTGAGTATTCTTGAAATAAATTATTTAAAGCTGCCTTTAAGCCACCATAAATATTAGTCTAAGAGCAAACAGTACTGCGAGTACATAAATAATAGGCGACGCTTCCCTTCTTCTTCCTGTTAGCAGTTTCATTGCAGCAAAGGACATGATACCAAAGGCTAATCCTTCTCCTATACTATAAGTAAGTGGCATCATGATTATAGATAGAAAGGCAGGAAATGATTCTGTAATATCATCAAAATTGACGTGGATTATAGATGACATCATGAATAAACCAACAATGATAAGAGCAGGTGCTGTAGCTGCTGCTGGAACTATAGTGAATATTGGTGCTAAAAATAATGAGAGGATAAATAGTATTCCTACTACCAGAGAAGCTAAACCAGTTCTTGCACCTTCTGCTACACCTGTAGCACTTTCTGCAAAGGTAGTTATTGTACTTGTTCCTAGACAGGCCCCTAAGGTTGTTCCAAAGGCATCAGCAAATAATGCTTTTTCAATTCTAGGAAGTTTTCCATCTTTATCAAGCATACCTGATTTTGCAGCTGTGCCGATTAACATACCTATGGTATCGAACATGTCTACAAATAAGAATGTTATTATTACCATGAACATATCAAATGTAAAAATTTGATCAAATCCAACAAACTTAAAAGCTATAGGCGCTACTGATGGAGGCATGGCAAAAACAGTATTAGGTAGAGGTGTTACACCTAGAGGTACTCCAACAAGGGTACCAACTACAATGCCTATTAGCATTGCGCCCTTTACATTTTTAGCTAATAGAACAGCTGTTGCTATTAAACCTATAATAGCTACTATTACATTTGGGTCTCTTACACTTCCTAGTCCAACTAAGGTTGCATCATTATTAATTACAAGCTTAGCATTAATAAAACCCAGAAATGCTATGAATAAACCTATACCGACTCCTACTGCATGCTTTAATGTCAAAGGTATTGCATTAACAATAGCCTCTCTAACTTTTATAAATGTAAGAAGAATAAAGATAATACCTTCAATTAGTACTGCTGTTAAAGCGAATTCATATGATTTGCTCATTCCTAGAACTACTGAATAGGTGAAAAAGGCATTAAGCCCCATACCTGGTGCTAATGCAAATGGGTAGTTAGCATAAAGTGACATAATCAAAGTAGCTACTATTGATGCAATGGCTGTAGAAGTAAATAATGCACCTTTATCCATACCTGTATCAGACAGGATAATAGGGTTGACAATAAGTATGTATGACATAGCCATAAAAGTAGTAAGGCCACCTAAAAATTCTGTTCGTATATCTGATTTATTTTCTTTTAACTTAAATCTTTTATCTAAAAAACCTATATTGCTTTCCATGAAAATTCCTCCTAGCTACTAGTGATATTCTTAGTAATATGCCTCAGAATTTATAAAGTTATGCAATATATATACTAAAATAACTTAGATCATATTTGTTGCTAATGTTTTTGCTTTTATGATATAATATTTAGAGTCCCTAAATTATTATAGAAAGAAGAGATATTATGACTAGTCCAGATAGCGAAAAAGATGAAAAAAAACATAAGTTACTTAATAGACTAAAAAATCCTACAAGCGCTGATGTATTTAATATTGCTTGGCCTGTTCTTTTAGAACTTCTCTTAGGCTCACTTTTCGGTATGATAGATATGATGATGCTAGGAAGAATAGGAGATAAAGCATTGGCAGCTGCTTCTGTTACAGCTGTAGGGATGACAAATCAGCCATTATTTATTGGATTATCTCTTGTGCAGGCTTTAAACGTACGCGGAACCGCTATGGTAGCTAGATATTATGGGTCTAATCAGAGTGAAAAAATAGAAACGACCTTAAAGCATGTAATGCTACTTAGTCTATTTATGCTCGCAATTCCTTTATCTATATTTGGCTTATTATTTACTGATAGTATTTTGAACTTTATGGGAGCACAACCTGATACTTTGATGGCAGGGAGAATATATTTTAAGGTTATCATGGTTGGATTTTTATTCCAGTCACTTAATATGTCTATGTCTGCAGCCTTAAGGGGTATAGGGGAAACTAAAACGACTATGAGAATAAACCTAAAGGCTAACTTCTTAAATGTAATAGGAAATGCAATTCTTATTTATGGTCTCTTCGGCTTTCCTAAGCTTGGAGTAACTGGAGCAGGTATATCAACTGCTTTATCCTATGTAATTGCAAGTGTGCTTTTGTTTAGATATGTTGTAAAAGGCAAAAGTGTTGTTAAGCTAAATATTAAAAAACGATTTAAATTTGACAAGGGTATTATATATAACCTAATAAAGATAGGCTTACCTGCATCAATAGAACAACTAGTTTTAAGGGGAGCACTACTATTTTTTGTGAAAATAGTTGCTGGTTTAGGAACTGTTGTCTATGCATCACATCAAATAGCCTTGAGTATACTCAATCTTTCTTTCCAACCAGGTCAGGCTTTTGGGATAGCTGCTTCATCCTTAGTGGGTAGAAGCCTAGGAGCCAATGAACCTTCAAGGGCTGAAAATTATGCCAAAGAGACTAGAAAAATTGGTTCTAGGATATCCACCTTTATGGCAATAATTTTGTTCTTCTTTGGAAAGCAGCTAGCAGGATTATATTCAAGTGATCCGTCTATTATAGAAAACTCTGCTGTTGCATTGAAGATCATTGCACTAGTTCAACCTTTTCAATCCTCACAATTTATCCTTGCTGGAGGTCTAAGAGGAGCGGGAGATACATTCTGGCCTTTAGTAGGTACATTTTTTGGAGTACTTATAGTTAGAGTTGGTTTAGCAAATGTATTTGTGAACATTCTTGATTATGGACTAGCAGGAGCATGGATGGCAGTATTTGGTGATCAACTTGTAAGATGGCTTTTTGTATATGCAAGATTCAAAACAGGACACTGGAAATATACCAAGTTAAGATAGGTGGTTGATTTTATATAAGAATCTCTTCTGAAACCCTCAGAAGAGATTTTTGCTTTTAAAAAAAATGGAAATGTTATAAAATCATTCATAAGTAGGTAATCTATATATGAAAACATTTAATTAGCATTTTTTATAATATTATGATATGAAAGGAGTATATATAAAAATGAAAAAAATCTTTAAGAATGCTTTTTTTATACTTTTAGTTTTGAGCTTATCATTAATCATTGGATGCACTGCAGATAAAAACATATCAAAGGTTGAGGAAGAAGCCATGATATTAGGATATGTAACAGAAAAAACAAGGGAAGGTGAAAATAACTTTATCACAGTACACCTACCTAAATCTCCAGAAGGCCAGAATGATAACCTAAAGCTAAAAGCAGCAAATAGTGAGGATTATGAATACTTAGTAGAGAATAATTTTTATTTGCTTTCTTATGGAAAGGATTCCCTAGAAATCAAAAACATTCAGCTAAACAATCAACTTGGAGAAGCAATTTCGCAGGGAGAAGATGAGGAAAAAGATAGTCTAGAGAGAAAATCAATCCCTTCAAGAGAAAAGATGGACTTAGAAGATTATACTCAATTAGACTTATACAAATATGATATAACTGGGGATGGCACAGAGGAGATTATAGGAGTATACACTACTGCACAAAGAGATTCTAAGGGAGAGGTTATGTGGGATGACGGACAGAATTGGGTTTTAGTTGTTCACGGAGCAGACAAGGATTATGAGTTATATAACAACTACGTTCAAATCGGTTCTATTCAATTCTATGTATTTACATCTGATGATACATTCCATATAACTACTGTTGAAAATACTACTGCTGGCTTAAAGCTAATAGATTATGTGTATAATAAGGCTAAGGACTCCTTTAGTCCAGAAATTTATTATGATGTTTTGGGAAATGTTAATATGCTTTATGTTTCTAATGGATACTAGTCTATATACTTATAGTAGAAGAGCTTAGGATATATTTATTATTCAGTAGATAATCATAGACTTAATATGTTTTTGCTTTATTTTGGACAAGTTTTCATAAAATAGTGGAAGAATACTTTCTTGAATAGGGACAGTATTTTAAAGTAAATGATAGACAGGAAAACACTAATTTTGTTATTATGGTAATAGGGAAATCAGTATAAAAATAACCGCTTAAAAATAAGTATAAAGTAAAATAATTTATATGGAGGGATAGTAATGGGAATCATAAAAGCTGCTTTTAGTGCTATTGGTGGAGGTCTTGCAGATCAATGGCTGGAGGTTATTGAGCCTAAAGAAATGAGCGACACAACAGTTTTAACTGCAGGAGTAAAAGTAAGAGCAAAGGACAAACGTAATGCTAACAAGAAGGGCACAGAGGACACTGTATCAAATGGTTCTATTATTCATGTTTATCCAAATCAATTTATGATACTAGTCGAAGGTGGTAAAATAGTAGATTATACTGCAGAGGAAGGATATTACCAGGTAAGCAATTCAACTTTACCATCATTGTTTAATGGCCAATTTGAAGATTCGCTAATGGAAACATTTAACCGTGTTAAATTCGGAGGAGTAACACCTTCTGTACAAAAAGTTTACTACATAAATCTTCAAGAAATTAAAGGGATTAAATTTGGGACTCGGAATCCTGTTAACTATTATGATAATTTTTATAATGCGGAATTATTTTTAAGAGCACATGGGAACTACTCAATTAGAATTATAGACCCACTAAAATTTTATATGGAAGCAATTCCAAGAAACAAGTCACAAGTAGATATCAACGATATAAATGAGCAGTATTTGTCAGAGTTTCTAACAGCACTTCAATCTGCAGTTAATCAGATGTCTGCTGATGGAATTAGAATCTCTCTTGTAACATCAAGAAGTATGGAGCTTGCAAAATATATGGCAACGGTTCTTGATAATGATTGGAGTCAAATGCGTGGTATGGAAATCCAGTCTGTAGGAATTTCTAGCATCTCATATGATGATGAATCACAAAAGCTAATAAATATGAGAAATCAAGGAGCTATGCTATCAGACGCTACTATTAGAGAAGGCTATGTTCAAGGCTCAATTGCTAGAGGAATAGAGGCGGCTGGCTCAAATGCAAATGGTGCTATGACAGGTTTTATGGGAGTTGGAATGGGGCTACAAGGAGCTGGAGGCTTCATGGATGCAGCTTCACAGACTAATAGACATCAGATGCAGCATCAAGGGCAACAAGAAGTTCATAGTAAACAAGAAATACCTTCTGCTGGCACACCTGCAGAAGGCTGGAAGTGTGATTGTGCTAGTGTAAATACAGGCCGTTTCTGTATACAATGTGGAAAGCCTAAGCCAAACCATGACCAAGACTCATGGAAATGCAAATGTGGTTCAGTAAACACAGGAAACTTCTGCTCACAATGTGGTTCAAAAAAGCCAGAAGAATCTAAAAGCTACAAGTGTAATAAATGTGGCTTTGAACCTAAAGATTTCTCCCAGCTTCCAAGATTCTGTCCGGAATGTGGAGATCCTTTTAACGAGGAATATGTAAAATAATTTTTTAAAGAGAAGGTGACATTAGTGTCGGTTGTTACTTATAAATGCCCAAACTGTGGAGGTCCACTAGAATTTAAAGCTGACTCCCAGGACTGGAAGTGTGAATTTTGCTTAAGTGATTTTAAGGATGAACAAATTAAGACTTTAGTAAACGATGAAATTCTAAAGGAGGATTCTTTAGATCAAGATACAAGAGAAGAGGATACGGAGTTTGCAGAAAAGGCAAGGGGATATAGCTGTTCAAGCTGTGGAGCTGAGATAGTAACTGACGACACAACTGCTGCAACCTTCTGCTACTATTGTCATAATCCTGCTATTATACCAAAACAGCTTTCAGGGGAATATAAACCAGCTAAGGTAATTCCTTTTAAAATTAAGAAGGAAGTAGCAAGAGATGTATTTATAAAGTGGTGCAAAAAGAAACCTTTACTATCAAGGCAATTTATATCTAGTTCACAGCTAGAGCTGCTTTCAGGCGTTTATATTCCATTCTGGCTATTTGATTGTGATACTAGGGGAAAGGTTGTTGCGGAAGGAAGAAAAGTTCGAACATGGGTTGCTGGAAAGAAAAGATATACTGAAACAAAGTATTATGATGTTACAAGAGTTGCAACAGCAAGCTTTAATGGAATACCAGCAGATGGTTCAAAAAAGGCAGATGACCGCCTGATGGAAACCCTAGAGCCTTATGACTATAATCAAATGGTGGATTTTTCAATGTCCTACTTATCTGGTTATATGGCAGAAAAATACGATGTAGATAATAAAGAGGTTTTTGGGCGAATATCAAAACGAGTTAATGAATATACTAGCACCCTCCTTCGTAATACTATACAAGGCTATAGTAGTGTAACATTGAGGGATAGCATTATAGATATAAATAAGTCACAAGCAGCTTATGTTTTGCTTCCCGTTTGGATATTTACCTATAATTATAGAGGTAAGACTTATATATTTGCATTGAATGGTCAAACAGGAAAGATTGCAGGTAGTCTTCCACTAAGCAAGGCAAGAGCAGCAGCATGGTTTGGAGCTATTTCTGGAGTTGCTTTTGCTATTCTTTCTATAGGAGGGTTCTTCCTATGAGAAAAGTGATAAAGATTATTCTAACAATATCTCTATTATTATCAACCTTGTTTGAAATAAATGCTTATGCAGTAGATCAAAAGGTTTATGATGAAGCAGATTTGTTTTCTGTAACTGAGAAAGAAGCATTGCAGATGAAAGCATCAGACCTAAGTCAAAGGATAATGTTGGACATTGTAATCCTTACAATAGATGATAACAAAGGAAAGACAACTAGTGACTATGCTGATGATTTCTATGATGAAAATGGATTTGGATATGGAGAAAACTATGATGGCTTGATTTTACTTATAAACTTGGATGATCGTGATGTTTATATCTCCACATTGGGAAAGGCGATAAAGTATTTCACAGACGATAGGATAGACAGTATTTTAGATAAGGTATATATCTTTCTTTCAGAAGAAAATTATGGCGACGGAGCCGATACCTTTTTAGACGAGGTAGAATATTATGTCCAGAAGGGTGTTCCTTCTAATCAGCATTCATACGATGAAAATACAGGTATATCCACTAAAGGAAACATAAACACATCTACTTCACAAAAAGAGAGTCTAATAAATAGATTATTAATTTATCTACTTATTTCTATTGGAATAGGTGGTGTATCTGTTGGAATAATGGCATTAAACAATAAAGGAAAAACCATAACAAATCAAAACACTTACCTAGATAGTAATTCATTTAAGCTTATAACTAAACTGGATCGTCATGTAAATACTAGCGTAACCTTTGTTCGTATTAATACAGATTCTGGCTCTAAAGGTGGCAGAAGCACTACTCATAGATCTAGTAGTGGTAGAAGTCATGGCGGTGGAGGACGTAAGTTTTAAGTATGCTTTTTGAAGATTATAGCTCATAAAAAAAGTATGTAAAAATAGCTTATTAAAAAAATATAGAATATTTTTAAAAAAACACTTGTATTATTTTTTATTTAGGATATACTAATAGAGAACCTTAATTCAGAAGTAAAATGATTATGTATGAATATTTTTTCGAATTATCTAAGTATGAAAAGAAAGAGATATAGATTTTCGAAATTTTTATTAGTATTTAATTTTACCGAGAATTAAAGGAATAAAAATTTCGGAGGTAATAAAGCATGAATGGTACAGTAAAATGGTTTAATTCAGAAAAAGGATTTGGATTCATCACTACAGACGAGGGAAAAGACGTATTCGCTCATTTCTCACAAATCAACAAAGAAGGATTCAAAACTTTAGAAGAAGGACAAAAAGTAACTTTTAATGTTGTTGATGGAGCAAAAGGCCCACAAGCTGAAAACATCACAATAATCTAATTTTACGAAGCTAACAAAAGACCTAGAGAATTATCTCTAGGTTTTTTTTATGACCAAATACAATTTTTTTGAAGGCTTTTATCAGAAAACTATGGTAGGTTAAATTTAAGAGACTACCAAATTAATGGGTGTAGTCGAGGAAATAAATTTGTGTTGCGAGACTGCGAATATTTCCTTACGGACAGCCACATTTTCATTCAAAACCTATAAAATATAATAAAAGGCATAAAAGGTGGAATGAAGATGGAAATTTTGAGATTAGGTTCAAGAGGGCCAAATGTAAAGCTAATTCAAAGTCTTTTAAATAGAATAGGATATAATGCAGGAGCAGTAGATGGAATATTTGGAGCACAAACCCAGCAGGCAGTCATAGGATTTCAAAGAGATAATGGATTAACTACTGACGGCATAGTTGGTTCAACAACATGGAGAGTATTTAACAGGCTTCTTCTTGGTTATGATACCTATACTATTAAAGCAGGAGATACTTTATTCAATATAGGCAGTAGATATTATACAACAGTAAATGCCATTATAACTGCAAACCCAGGAATTAATCCTAATGCACTGACTATAGGTCAGCAAATAATAGTACCCTACGGAATTGATATAGTATTTACAGATATAGATTACACCTATGACATAATGGAAAGACAGATAAGTGGATTAAAGGCTAGATATCCATTTTTAGAAACCAGCATCATTGGAAATAGCATTATGGGCAAGAACTTGTACTGCATAAGACTTGGGAAAGGTCCCAATAAGGTTACCTACAATGCTTCCCATCATGCGAATGAATGGATCACGACTTCATTATTAATGAAGTTTGTAGAAAACTTCTCTAAGGCTCATTCTAATAGAACTAATATAAGAGGATATAATGTTCCAAGTATATGGGAAAGTAGTAGCATATATATAATACCAATGGTAAATCCAGATGGTGTAGATTTAGTAAACTATTGGCCCAATTATCCTAATCCAGCTTACCATCAGGCTGCACGATTAAACAATACTAGCTTACCATTACCAAGGGTATGGAAGGCAAATATTAGAGGCGTTGATTTGAATTCTAATTATCCAGCAGATTGGGAGCTTGATCGTGAACTAAAAGCTAGTATGGGTATAACTGGCCCTGCTCCTAGAGACTGGGGAGGACCAGCACCATTGTCTGAACCAGAATCATCAGCAATGGCAAACTTCACGAGACAGCATAACTTTAGGTTGGTCCTTGCATATCATACACAGGGTCAAGTAATTTTTTATCAGTATCAAAACTTAGCTCCTCCTATAGCACGAGTCATTGCAGAGATGTTCTCTAGAGCTAGTGGGTATGATATTGCAGAAGGCCCAGCAGAAGCATCATACGCAGGCTATAAAGATTGGTTCATACAAGACTTTAGAAGACCAGGATATACAATTGAAGCAGGTATAGGAGTAAATCCCCTGCCAATTACTCAGTTTCCTACTATTTACAATCAAAATGAAGAGATATTGTTGTTGGCAGCAATAGTATAGATAATGATTCAAATAATTTTATGGGATAAAAAGGTGAAACGTCAAAACCCAGATGTTTCACCTTTTCATTTTGTAAAATAGCAAGCTAGTTTTAATTCTTATGAGTTCGACTTATTGTGACCCATAGTTACATCATTGAAATAGCATGCAAAATGTGGTAAAATAGTGCAAGCGTTTAATAGACAAGCCTATATTTTAGCTAAAATGGAGGAGATAGATTGGTTTTTTCGAGCTTAGTTTTTATCTATTTATTTTTGCCAATTAGTTTAATATTTTATTTCATATCTAAGAATCGAACTTATAGAAATTCCATACTTATAATATTGTCCTTAGCCTTCTATGCTTGGGGAGAACCAGTTTGGGTATCCATAATGCTCTTTAGTGGCATTATAGATTATTTTCATGGGTTAATTGCAGAAAAATATAGAGGGAAATGGCAGAGTAAAGCTGCTTTAGTTTCATCTATAACTATAAATTTGTTAATTTTAATTTCTTTCAAGTACATGGGTTTTATTATTGAAAACATTGAATACATAACCAAGGTCAGCATTCCATATGATGGGTTCAATTTACCAATAGGAATTTCATTTTACACATTTCAGACTATTTCATATGTAGTAGATGTTTATAGGGGAGAGGTAGAAGCCCAAAAATCACCATTTAAGCTACTCTTGTTCGTATCCCTATTTCACCAGCTTGTAGCGGGACCTATTGTTAGATATAAGGATATAGCTCAAGAAATTGACAATAGAATAATTACTCAGGATACATTTAGTCAAGGAGTAAATAGATTCTTGATTGGCCTAGGCAAAAAGGTTGTAATAGCAAATAATGTAGGAGGAATATCAGAGCTATTTCTTAAAACTGAGCTTACAGAGTTATCTATATTAGGAGCTTGGCTAGGAATTCTTCTTTTTGCATTACAAATATATTTTGACTTTTCTGGTTACTCGGATATGGCAATCGGTCTTGGGAAAATGTTTGGATTTAATTATAGGGAAAACTTTGATTATCCATACATAGCTAAGTCTGCTAAAGAATTTTGGAGAAGGTGGCACATGTCTCTTGGTACATTTTTTAGGGATTATGTATATATTCCTTTAGGTGGAAACAGGAAAAACAAAACCCTAAATCTTTTGATAGTATGGTTTTTAACGGGGTTATGGCATGGTGCAAGCTGGAACTTCATAGCTTGGGGGATATATTATTTTGTTTTTATATTACTTGAAAATATTATATTATCTAAGGTATTTAATAAAATACCAGCAGTATTTTCCCATATTTATCTAGTTATTGTTGTTATTATCGGGTGGGTGTTTTTCTATTTTACAGACTTGTTCTATGGTTTAGGTTATCTTGGGATAATGTTTGGACAAGGAGGAAATCCATTAATAGATACCTTCTTTGAGATCAACTTAATAAATAATTTGTATATTATTTTAGTAGCTATAATAGGATGTACACCAGTTTTAAAGACCTTAGAGAAATACATAAGGGAGGCTCTATCTCAACAAACCAAGCTATATACTAGCTATTATCAAATAGTTCGTCCAATAATCAATTTTACAATACTGGCAGTAGCTACAGTATTATTAATTGAAACGACATACAATCCATTTTTATATTTTAGATTTTAATTAATTAATTGGGGGTTGGAGCTTAATGAATAAGTTTAATTTAAATATTATACTCTTCATTCTACCTATTACATTGCTGGGATTTTTAAATATTATTGTACCTAAAACGCAGACAGTATCAGAGATAGAGAATAGAAGTCTTAAGTCAATGCCAGAGCTTACCCTAAATAGTATTGCATCAGGTGATTATTTTAGAGACTTTGAGTCTTATTTTGCAGATCATTTTCTAATGAGAGAAAATCTAGTCAGTTTGGGTATGGGTATTAGGGAGTTAAAGGGTGTAAAAACAAAAGATGAAGTTAGTATAGTTACTTATGATGGAGCTAATATATTTGAGAGCCAAATGTCACTTGAGGAAGAAATTGAAGTAGCAATTTTGGATGAAGTGAAAATTGAAGGACTTGATGATAGTTTTGATAATGAAAAAACTGAAACTTACATGACAAATGAAACTGAAACAGTGAATGAGCCGTCAGTGCAACAAGAAACTCCTGTAGAAGAAGTAAAGCCTATAGAAAAAGAAGCATTATCAGAAAAGGAACCTTCTTCAGAAAATCAAGAAAATATTGAAAAAAAGGTAGGTAGCGTCCTTATTGTAAATAACAAAATAATGGAGATATTCACATCAAGTGAAGCAGGTGCCAAGGCTTATGCAGGAGTTATTAATGATTTTTCAGATAAGGTGGACAGTAATATAAAAATATATTCCATGCTAGTACCTACACAAATTGAATTTACAGCTAGGGAAAAATATAAAGATTTATCCTCTTCCCAAAAGGATGCTATAAAGCTTGTCAATGATAAATTTAATGATAGAATTGAGCCAGTTGATGTATATAGCGCCCTGAAGGATAACTCAGACCAATACTTGTACTTTAGAAGTGACCATCACTGGACTGCATTGGGAGCATACTATGCATATACATCTTTTGCTAGGCATACAGGTGAGGAGCCTGTGCCCCTTGATAAATATGAAGTAGATAAGGTAGAAAATTATTTAGGCTCATTATATTCAATAACATTAGATAAAAATGTTAAGAAGTCTCCTGATACAATATATTTGTATAAGCCTTTTACAGAACACGAATACCATATTTATTATGAAGGACCGCTGAAAATGAATGTTTTGGATATGAGTCATGCAACAAAGGAGAGAAAGTATAGAATATTTATGAGTGGGGATAGACCTTGGGGAAGAATAAGAACTGAAATAAAGAACGGTAAGAAGATAGCAATAATCAAGGATTCCTATGGAAATGCATTTGTACCATTTCTAATTCCCCATTATGAAGAAATATATATAATAGACCCTAGGCAATTTAAGCAGAATATAGTCACCTTTGTGGAAGAAAAAGAAATTGATGAGGTTATGTTTTTAAACTATGTCATGGTAACTGGAGGGGCAGGCTTCGCTGATACAATAAGAGTAATGATGAATAATTAATTTAAGTATTATTATGAGCCTACTAAATACTGATTTAATAGCAAAGAAGCTATCAGTTTAAACTGATAGCTTCTTCGATTCCAAAATTGATATAAACTAAACTGTCTTAATTTCACCTGCACGAATCAAAGCATTTTTGGTAATTAATGGGCCTACAAGTTCATAGATAAAAGTTGCTGCAAGTACTATAGTTCTGATTCTTGTACCATAAGAAGCAGGTAAAATATTTTGTGCAATTATAGATAAACCAATAGCTACCCCTGCCTGTGGTATTAAGGTATATCCTAAATATTTTCTAATTGTTTCTGGAGCGCCCGATATTCTTGCTCCTAGATAAGAACCCAAAACCTTACCGATAACTCTGGATATAACATAGCCTAATCCTATTAATCCAACGCTTTTTAATATAGATAGATCTAACTCAATGCCGGCTATTGTGAAGAAAGCAACATATATTGCAGGAGTAAATCTTTCTACAGTAGAAAAAACCTTCTTATTATTTGCAATAATATTTGTCAATGTGGAGCCTACCATCATACATGATAAAAGAGATGATAGATTAAACATAATAGAAATCCCAGCAGTTGCCAAAATAACAGCAATTATTATACATAAGAGCTCATCTTCACCCTTAATTCTCTTAGTTATTAAAACAAGGATTATACCCATAAATAGTCCTAGAACGAGGGCACCTAAAATCTCTACTATAGGAAGTAGAATTAAATTAGGTATAGAGATTGAGCCTGTGCTATTGATTAAAGTTGATGCGATAGAAGTAGATATACCAAAAGCCATTATACAAACTGCATCATCCATAGCCACTACTGGTAAGAGAGTATCTACTAAGGGACCCTTAGCTTTATATTGTCTAACTACCATCAAAGTAGCAGCTGGGGCTGTAGCAGCTCCTATAGCGCCTAAAATAATACTAAATGTAAAAGGTTGTTTAAAAATAAGTACCATAGTTAGTATTACAAATAACATAGCCATTAAAGCCTGTACGAAGGTGATTACAATAATACCTTTACTCATTTGTTTTAAATGTTCAAAGTTTAATTCACTACCTATGTTGTATGCTATGAAAGCTAAGGCAACTTCTGAAACTATTGAAAAATCACCTATTATTTCTTTTGGAATTATCCCAAAAATCGAAGGTCCAATTAACAAGCCTGCTACAAGATATCCTGTTACGTTTGGTAAATTGACCTTATCTAATATTCTTGCCATAATTAGTCCTGAAGCTATTATAATGGCTAAGTAAAATAATATATTCATTTTGACAATTCCATCTCCTTTACTTTGTTAAACCTTCTACATAATTTACTGGTAAAGTAAACATAATACCAACACCTTCTTCGTTGATATTACCGACTATTTTCTTTACACAATTCGTTGCTATGGATACTTTTTCATCCGATAAAACCATAAAAATAGTTTTGTTAAGTGGTCTGTTTTCACCTAACAAAGCCTTTAATGAGCCAAACAATGGTATATCAGAATGTTCGTCTGCCAGGGCCCTGACCATACCCATACTATCTATAATAGTTCCACCTCTAATACCATTGCTATTGAATTCCATTAATAAACTATCCAGCTTTTCAATCTTATTAAGAACAACAACTAATATTTGCATTAAAGTCACCTCCATTATTAATAATACTCTTATAAATTCTGTTTTTCAACCTAACTTCAAAAAAAGCAACAGTAAAAATGGATGCTTAGTTCTAATTACTCTGTGTTTTTACTACTAGAAGATGTAGTAAAATTCAAATAACTATGATATAATATTTAGGGAGTCTAAATAACCTTTAACGGAAGGTGTGAGAATAAGACAGAATGAAAAGACAAAAAGAAGTTAAAGTTATTAGTGATTTTTTGAAAAAATATTGGATGCATTACGTAGTAGGGGTTGTATTTTTAGTGCTAACCACTTTTGTGCAAAATCAGGCACCTAGGCTTTTGGGTATGATTGTTGATACATTAAGCATGGAAAGTATAGATAAACAAAGTATATTAATTTATTTGGGTATGATGATAGGAGTTGCTGTAGTAGCATTTATTACAAGATACATATGGAGATATTTTATTATAGGAAACTCTAGAAACCTGGAGTGTTATCTTAGAGAAAGATTATTTCAGCATTTTCAGACCCTCCCAGTACGATTCTACCATCAAAGAAAAACTGGAGATTTACTAGCTTATGCTATTAATGATATATCTGCTGTTAGAATGTCATTTGGTCCAGGTTTGGCGCATATTGTAAATGCCATTGGGGTGTGTCTTGTATCTATTATATCCATGGCTAAATCAGTAAACCTCAGATTGACTATTTTTTCCCTTTTACCTATTCCTATCATTATTTTTCTTATGATTAAAATCGGTGGATTAGTAAGAAAGAGATTTAGGACTGTTCAAGAAAATTTCGCAGCTATATCAGATAGGGTGCAGGAGAATATTTCAGGAATTAGAGTCATTAAGTCCTATGTGCAAGAAGGGGAAGAGATTCGTAGATTTGATGATTTAAATAGGAAGATGAGAGAATCAAATATTAGAATGGTGAGAGTATCTTCATTGCTTTCCCCTATGATTGAGCTGTGCTTCGGATTGAGCTTTATGATTAGTCTTATATACGGTAGTAGTATGGTAAAAAACAATGTAATTACTTTGGGAGACTTTGTAGCATTTAACGGATATCTTACAATGATTATAAAGCCTGTGACCTCTATTGGAAGGGTTATCAACATTATCCAAAAGGGAATAGCCTCTTTCAAGAGATTAGGTGAGATTTTCCAAGTTCGTTCTGATATAAGAGATGACTCAGGTGATAACGCACTAACTGATATAAATGGAGATATTGAAATAAATGATTTAACTTTTAATTATCCAGGTACAGAGGAGGCTGCTTTAAAGAATATCGACATTAAGCTTAGCAAAGGAAAGACACTGGGTATTATCGGAAAAACAGGAAGTGGGAAAACCACCTTAGTTAATTTACTATTGAGACTGTATAATGTGGAAAGAGGAAAGATTATCATTGATGGTAGAGATATTAACGACTACCCTCTAAAAACCCTGAGAGAAAACATAGGATATGTCCCACAGGACAACTTCTTGTTTTCAGCTACTATAAGAGAGAACATACACTTTTTTAAGGACATATATTCAGATGAAGAAATTGAAGCGTCTGCTAAGCTAAGCTGTATCTATGATAATATTATGGACTTTACCCATGGCTTCGATACTATAGTTGGAGAGAGGGGAACTAATCTTTCAGGTGGACAAAAGCAAAGGATTTCTATAGCTAGAGCAATTATCAAGAATCCAGCTATTCCTATTTTAGATGATGCATTATCTGCTGTTGATACAAAAACAGAGGAAAAGATTATAGAACACTTTAAAAGCATCTTAAATGGGAAGACCGGGATAATCATTGCCCATCGTATTTCCGCTATTAAGCATGCCGATGAAATTATAGTAATGGATCACGGAGAAATTCTAGAGAGAGGCAATCATGAAGAGCTTCTAAGTAAAAAAGGACTATATTATGATATATATGATGAACAGTTTAAAGAAGAAATGAGAAAGAAGGTAGACAATGAAGCGTCATAGTGTTGCTAGATTATTAAAATTAATGATTCCACATAGGAAAGCAGTAATTCTGGCCGCATTAAGTGTTCTTTTAGTAAATGGAGCACAACTTATGAAGCCTTTTATCTTAAAGTTAGTTATTGATGATTTCCTTATTCTAAAAAAGCCAGAAATTGGTTTTTATTCTATTAAATTTATGGGTATTTTATATATGGCTATTATAGTTTTAGGTTCTCTTTTTACCTTTGCCCAAATAAATCTTATGAATCATGTTGGGCAACAGATTATTAGTGGTTTAAGGAAAAAGGTGTTTGATCACATACAACACCTACCCTTGTCTTTTCTAGATAAGTTTTCCACGGGAAGACTTATAACTAGAGCTACTAACGATGTTGAAGCGCTAAACGAAATGTTTACAGATGTGTTGATTAATCTTTTTAGAGATATTTTCTTATTAATAGGTATAGTATTTGTAATGTTTAGTATGAATGTAAATCTGGCCCTAATAAGTCTTGTTGCTTTACCCTTGATTTTTTTGATTACCTATTATTTTAAAAATAGAATTAAAAAGAACTTTCAGCAAATGAAGAGCTTAATCGGGCGAATAAATGGATTTATTGCAGAGAACCTATCAGGAATGAAGCTGGTACAGGTATTTAGTAGAGAGTTGGAAAAACAAAAGGAATTTAAAGAATTAAATGATAAATATAAAGAAACAACCTTGTTTCAAATAAAGATGAATAGCTTTCTAAGACCACTAATAGAGATTTTGCAAACTATGACCATTGCGGTGCTAGTATGGTATGGTATGGGCAAGGTAATGAACCAAACTTTAGAGTTAGGGGTTTTGTATGCTTTTACTAACTATATAAAGCAGTTTTTTGCACCGATTAATGATTTGGCTGAGAATTATAATACTGTGCAATCAGCAGTTGTATCTGCTGACCGTATATTTGAGCTATTAGACCAAGAGGAAATATTAGAGGACCTAGATTTAGGACTATCTATAGATAAGTTTAAGGGAGAAATCGAATTTAAAAATGTATGTTTTGCCTATAGAGAGGAAGAATGGGTATTAAAAGATGTTAGTTTTAAAATAACTCCTGGAGAGACTGTAGCCTTTGTAGGGGCAACTGGAGCTGGGAAAACTACAATTATCAATTTAATATCTAGATTTTATGAAATACAAAAAGGTGAGATATTAATAGACGGAATAAATATTAAAGAATATAAGCTTAGGGATTTGAGAAGAAATGTGGCAGTGGTTCTGCAGGATGTATTTCTTTTTTCAGGAGATATTAGGAGTAATATTCGTCTTAACTCCAATATTTCTGATAAGGAAATAGATGAGGCATTAAAATTGTCCTGTTCTGAGGAATTTATAGAGGAGCTACCCGCAGGAATTAATGAGCCTGTAAGAGAAAGAGGAGGCACATTTTCTGCAGGGCAACGTCAGCTTCTATCCTTTGCACGTGCTATAGCACATGCCCCTTCAATTCTTATATTGGATGAAGCAACTGCAAACATTGATACAAAGACAGAGCTGTTAATTCAGAAATCCATTGAAAATGTTTCTAATAACCGTACTACATTAATTATAGCTCATAGATTATCTACCATACGAAATGCAGATAAAATAATAATGTTAAGAAAAGGTAATATAATTGAGATAGGAAATCATGATGAACTTATGAAGAGGGACAGTTACTATAAAGAGCTTTATCAAGCACAATATGCTTAGGAGCAAAAACAATTTATGGTTTACATTGGTTTATTTACTATAATATAATAGTTATGTAGTAAATAGGGAGGAAAGGTTGGGGATGCTATTTGAACATTTTAACTCAAAAAATTAAAGATGTAGTATTTTCTATATTACCTATTACAGTAATAGTTCTTATATTAAACTTTACCATAACTCCTATTGGGGCAAATATGATTTCGCGATTTATAATAGGCGCAATATTTATAACACTTGGACTAGCCATATTTTTATTAGGAGTTGATATAGGGGTACAACCAATAGGTAGTCTTATGGGCTCATCACTTACAAGAAAAAAGAGCTTATGGATGATAATAATATTTGGATTTATTCTTGGATTTCTTATAAATGTTGCCGAGCCAGATTTATTAGTATTAGCAAGGCAAGTAGATAAAGTAACGTCTGGGGTTTTATCACAGATAAGTGTAGTAGTTGTAGTTTCTATCGGAATAGGATTATTAGTGGCAGTAGGTTTAACGAGAATAGTATTTAAAATACCATTGCACAAGCTATTAACCATACTATATGGTATAATATTTTTACTTGTACTCTTGGCACCAGGTGAATTTCTAGGTATAGCCTTTGATTCAGGTGGTGCAACTACAGGGTCAATGACAGTACCTTTTATTCTTGCATTAGGAATAGGTATGTCTTCAACACAGGGCGGAAAGGCCTCTGAAGAAGACAGCTTTGGATTAGTTGGAGTAGCATCTACTGGTCCCATGATAGCAGTTCTTATGATGAGCTTGTTTTCTGGGATAAAGTCATTAACAGGGAGCTTACCATACGAAGCTGCTAATACAGATGGTGTGATTGTTCATTTCCTTAAGGAAATACCAGTAATGGTATTTGAAGTAATAATGGCAATGATTCCACTATTAGTATTATTTCTTATATTTCAGATATTATTTTTCAAACTATCAAGAAAACAGTTAATGAAAATTTTAAAAGGGTTAGTGTATACTTTTATAGGCTTTGTATTATTTCTTACTGGAGTAAATGCAGGATTTATGGAAGCAGGAAGCGCCATAGGTTATGCTCTTGCAACACTTACAGGGGATTGGATAGTCATATTGGTAGGTTTTATTCTTGGATTTACTGTAATATTAGCAGAACCGGCTGTATATGTATTAAATGAACAAATACGAGAGGTTACAAGTGGACATATTAATAAGAAGGCAATTTTATATACATTATCAATAGGAGTTGCAATTGCAGTATCACTTTCTATGGTGAGAATACTAGTACCTGGTATTAAGCTATGGCACTTTTTAATTCCTGGTTATTTAATAGCTGTAGCTCTAACCTATTTTACACCTAAGCTCTTTGTTGGAATTGCCTTTGACTCGGGAGGCGTAGCTTCAGGACCTATGACTGCTACATTTATCTTGGCTTTTGCTCAAGGCGTGGCAGATGCAATAGAAGGAGCAGATGTATTAATGGATGCCTTTGGAGTAATTGCCATGGTAGCATTAACCCCACTTATTGCTATACAGATTTTGGGAATAATATATGAACGTAAATCTGTTAAAAGGAGTTGAAATAATTTGATTACGGGAAATATTAATATAGAGCCAGTTTTATCAGTTGTAGTTGTAAATATGGGAATGGGTAGTAAAATTTTAAATGAAGCAAAAAAAATTGGAATTTCAGGAGGAACGATTTTCTTAGGCAGAGGGACAGTTAAAAAGCGGATTCTAGAGTTATTAGGACTCGATGAGGTAAAAAAAGAAATAGTATTTATGATCTCAGATAAAGAACTTGAAGGTCGATTACATAAGGATTTGACTGATATATTCCATCTAGACAAACCTAATAAGGGGATTGTTTTTTCTTCACCTGTAAGTAGAATTATAGGTATAAGAAATCATACGGATGTTAACGATTCGAGGATAGGGGGGAAAGAAGATATGGATTATGAGGTGTTATTCACTATAGTTGAAAGAGGACTTGGGCAAGATGTTGTAGACGCTGCTACTGCTGCAGGTTCAAGAGGGGCAACTATAATAAATGCAAGGGGTTCAGGAATTCACGAAAACACAATGTTTTTCTCAATGAATATTGAACCAGAAAAAGAGATAGTTATGATAATAATTGAAAAGGAAAAATCCTTTGAAATAATTAAGCACATTAAAGAAGTTATGCATATAGATGAACCAGGTAAGGGTATAATGTTTGCTATGGAAGTCAGCAAAACCTCTGGCCTAGTTAAGGACAACAAATAAATAATCATTTAGAAAATGCAATGGAGAATTTCTTTATTGCATTTTCTATTTAAGATATTTTTTTAGCTTGTTTTTTTAATTATTATTGTACTCCTTATAATAGTGGAATTAATTACAGAAGGACCCAAATTAAAAGTTTATTACATATGTTAGTTTTATGTGATAAGATATTAGTAGAACCTTTAGCTCGAAAATCTACGTTTAACAGGTCTTGATTAATCAATACAAGTTTAGGGAGGTATAACAAATGAAGTTATTAAATGAAAAAGTTGAACACACTACATTTGGCAATGGAATTATAACGGAAGCAGATGCCAATAGGATATGTATACAGTTTAAGGATGATGTGGGAGTAAAGCTATTTCAATATCCAGAAGCTTTTGAAAAGTTTTTAAAAGCAAAGAATTCAAAAATAGAAAACAAAATACAGAAGGATTTACATAAAAAGCTAGAGGAGCTGGAGTTAGAGCGTCAAGAAAAAGAACGTAAAGCTGCCGAGTTAGAAGAAAAGCTAAAGCAACTTGAGCCTGTAAAGAAAAAAAAAGCAACAACAAGAAAAACGAAGAAAACATCTTAAGATAAATTATGTGTTTTAAAAAAGGTAGTTTAGACTTAATAAAGGAGCAACAGAAATGTTTAAGGTTGGAGATTTAATCATCTATTCTGGACAAGGTATTTGCAGGATAGATGAAATTTGTGAGAAAACATATTTGGGTTGTACTAGAAGCTACTACGTTTTACATCCAATTGAAAATTGCGACTTAGAAATAAGCATTCCTATAGATAATGATAAGGTAATTATGTTACAACTTATTGACAAAGATAAGGCTGAAGAAATCATAGAATCTTTTAAACTACCAGGTATAGATTGGATAGATAAGGCAAATCAACGAGTTTACAGATATTCTAGTATTGTAAAGACGGGAGATCGTAAAGAAGTTTCTATGATAACAAATACTTTAATGAGAGAAAAGATAAAAATCGAAAATGTTGGGAAGAAATTTGACGAAAGAGATAGGAAACTTTTAAGCTATATTCAAAATATATTGTTTGCAGAGCTGGCAATTTCCTTGAATACAACATTTGAAGCAATTCATGAAAAAATTATTGAATATATAAGAGAGAATGATATAGAAAAGCTGTAGGACAAGAATAGGACGATAGATGTTCTTCTTGTCTTATTATTTTCCTATCATTAATGAAATGTTAACGGATATACTATATAATTAATAATACATAGACAATAAACAATAAACAATAAAGGAGCTGTACATATGTCTAAAGGTATCGGAAAAGAATTTATGGAAAAAACAAAACACAGGTATCTAGAGGATTCTGACCAAGTTAAAGGTTTGCCACAACCACCACTAGAGCTTGAATGGAATGAAAATATGGTGCTAATTGATTTGCCCGCTGTAGAAAAACTAGAAATGAAAAATATGGACTTAAGAAAAGCTATAGAAACTAGAAAAAGCCTTAGAAAATATGGTGACACGCCTTTGACAATTGAAGAGATTTCTTATCTATTATGGTGTACTCAAGGAGTAAAGCAGGTTGTATCTAGACCGTCAACCATAAGAACAGTTCCTTCAGCAGGAGCTAGGCACGCCTTTGAGACCTTCTTATTAATAAATAATGTAGAGGGTATAAGACCTGGGCTATATAGATATATAGCACTTTCACATAAGCTAATGGAAGTTACTACAGAAGTTGAAATAGCACAAAGGGTTACCACTGCTTGTCATGAACAAGAGTTTATTCTAAATAGTGCAGTTACTTTTATTTGGACTGCAGTTGTTTCTAGAATGAAATGGAGATATGGTGAAAGAGGATATAGATACATCCATCTGGATGCAGGTCATATATGCCAAAATCTTTATTTAACAGCAGAGTCTATTGATAGTGGGGTTTGCGCTATAGGCTCCTTTGACGACGATGATATCAATGAATTACTTGGTTTAGATGGAGAGAAGCAATTTGTTGTCTATGCTGCAACATTAGGAAAGAGAATACATGACAAATAACAAAAGTATCCTATTTAATTGAAATATACCTAAAAAGAATAAGAGGTTTAGAATACTATGAAAATAATAAATGAAATCTTTAGTGATTATCTAGAAGAAGGAAATATAAGTACTGCAATTATTGATAGGGTAGTTTTAAGAAAGAATACTAAAACCCTTGAAATGAAAATACGTTCTGTTAACTACATTGAAGCAAAAGAAATCGATTATTTCAGGAATTATTTAAAGAAAAGATTTGCACTAGAAGATTCCGTCATAACTGTAGAATATACTGGAGGAAAGAATAAAAAAACTCTAGAAGAGAATTTGAAAAATATAGTAACTTCTATGGCTAAAAAGTATCCTTCTTTAAAAGCCATAATAAATAATTATGATTTTGAAATAGTAGAGGACATGATTAATTTAAGGTTTAAGGTTGCAGCTTCTGGACCATTAAAAGCAATGGATTATGACATGAAAATAGAAGATGCAATAGAAAAGCTCTACGGCAAAAAATACAAAATAAACTTAATCGATGATGTGAACAGTGAAGAGTTTAAAAATCTGCAGGAGGATGCAAGAGCTAATGAAGCACACCTAATTCAAGAGGTAGTTAAATCTACACTTAACAATAGGAATTCAGGCCTATCTAAGAGCCCCAATGGATATGCAGGGAAGAAACAAAATGGAAAAGCTGAATCGAATGGAAAAAAAGATCCATCTCTGATATTGGGCAGAAGACCTAAGGCCAAAGAATCGATAATAAAAATTGTAGATATCACACCAGATGAGGGTAAGGTGGCTATAGAGGGTGAGATATCTAATATTGAATCAAGAGAACTAAAAAGTGGGAAAACATTAATTTCTTTTGATATATATGATGGCTCAAGCACCATTACATGCAAGACATTTGTCAAGCCTGGAGGAGAAGGAGAGGCTTTATCTAGGCTAGAGAAAGCTAAGGGTCTAATGCTTTCTGGTAATTCAGGGCAAAGCAAGTTTTCTGGTGAGCTTGAGATTATTGCAAATACCATAATAGAAACAGAGGGTATAAAGAGGATAAAGAGGCAGGATAATGCAGTGGAGAAAAGAGTAGAGCTCCATATGCATACACAGATGAGCCAGATGGATGCCATGACAAGTGCTAGTGATTTAATTAAAAGAGCAATGGACTGGGGCATGAAATCAATAGCCATAACTGATCATGGGGTGGTACAGGCTTTTCCCGAAGCACATAAGCTCTTAGGAAGAAACAACCCAGACATGAAGGTCATATATGGAGTTGAGGCTTATTTGGCACCAGATAAAAAACCTTCTGTAACAAATCCTAAGGAACAGGTTATAGATACTACTTATTGTATACTAGACTTGGAAACTACAGGATTTTCAGCAGTAACAGAAAAAATAACTGAAATAGGTATCATGAAGCTTAAGGATGGGAAGGTAATAGAGGATTTTAGCTGTTTTGTAAATCCAGAAAAGCCTATTCCTGCTAGAGTTGTAGAAGTTACCAATATAACAGATGATATGGTAAAGGATGCAGAAACCATAGATAAGGTATTCCCTAAAATGCTGGACTTCATTAAGGGAAGTGTTTTAGTTGCTCATAATGCGAATTTTGATATTGGCTTTCTAAAGCATAATGCCAAGGTATTAGGCTATGATTTCGACTTTACATATGTGGATACCTTGTTACTAGCCCAAGGACTCTTCCCAGAGTATAAATCTTATAAGTTAGGAAGAATCGCAAAAAATCTTGGAATAAAGGTTGAGGTAGCCCATAGAGCATTAGATGACGTGGACACAACTCTTAGGGTATTTAATGTAATGCTGGAAAAACTTAAGGAAAGAGGGGCTCAAACCTTAGAGGATATAGACAGATTTAGTACTGATGAAGAGGCTAAGAAGGAAGAGTATAAAAAGCTTAGGACCTACCATGCAATAATACTAGCAAAGGATTATGTAGGATTAAGAAATTTATATAAGCTAGTATCATATTCTCATTTGGACTATTTTTATAAGAGACCTCGTATATTAAAGAGTCTCCTTAAAAAGTATTCAGAAGGATTAATTATTGGTAGCGCCTGCAGTGAAGGCGAGCTTTATCAGGCTATTTTACTTGGAAAGTCTGATGATGAGATTGAAGCCATTGCAGAGGATTATGATTATTTAGAAATCCAGCCTTTAGGTAACAACGACTATTTAGTAAGGCAAGAGCAGGTGCCCAATAGAGAATACCTAAAGGAAATCAATAGAAAAATAGTAGCCTTAGGAGAAAAGTTAAATAAGCCTGTAGTAGCTACAGGGGACGTTCACTTTATGGACCCTGAGGATGAGATATATAGACGAATTTTAGAAGCAGGACAGGGGTATAAGGATGCAGATAATCAGGCACCCTTATATTTGAAAACTACTGAGGAGATGCTTGAGGAATTCTCATACTTAGGAGAGGAAAAAGCATATGAGGTAGTAGTGACAAATACTAACATGATAGCTGATATGTGCCAACAGATTAGTCCTATTTCATCTGAAAAAGCCACACCTCACATAGATGGATGTGAGCAAACTATTAGAGATATTACTTATGAAAGGGCTCATGAGCTATATGGAGATACTCTTCCTCAGCTTGTTGAGCAAAGACTTGAAAGAGAGCTAGATTCTATTATAAAAAATGGCTTCTCAGTAATGTATATAATTGCCCAAAAGCTAGTGTGGAAATCAAATGAAGATGGTTATCTAGTAGGTTCTAGAGGGTCAGTAGGTTCCTCTGTTGTTGCCTATATGACTGGCATAACAGAGGTAAATGCTTTACCTCCCCACTACAGATGTCCAAGCTGTAAGCACTCAGACTTTGAGGATTATGGATATCAAATTGGATTTGACTTACCAGATAAGAACTGTCCTGTTTGTGGAAAAAAGCTGGATAAGGATGGCATTGACATACCCTTTGAAACCTTCTTAGGCTTCAATGGAGATAAAGAGCCTGATATAGACTTGAACTTTTCAGGAGAATATCAAGCAAAGGCCCATAAGTATACAGAAACTATATTTGGTAAGGAGACTACCTTTAAGGCAGGAACCATAGGTACAATAGCTGATAAAACAGCCTTTGGATATGTAAAAAAGTATTATGAAGAAAAGAATGCTTCAGTAAGTAAAGCGGAAATCATAAGGTTATCAAAGGGTTGTACAGGCATTAAAAGAACCACAGGACAGCATCCAGGTGGAATCATAGTAGTGCCAAAGGGAAGAGAAATTTTTGAATTTTGTCCTATACAGCATCCTGCAGATGATTCAAATTCAGATATTATAACGACACATTTTGATTATCACTCCATTGACCAAAACCTATTAAAGCTAGATATACTAGGACATGATGATCCTACAATGATAAGAATGCTTCAAGACATGACTGGAGTGGAACCAGAAGGTATACCAATGGATGATAAGGAAACAATGTCCATATTTTCGTCAACAAAGGCTCTTGGTGTAACACCAGAGCAGATAAATTCCAAGGTTGGAACATTTGGAGTTCCCGAGTTTGGAACAAGGTTTGTAAGGGGAATGCTTTTAGATACCATGCCTAAAACATTTTCAGATTTAATATGTATATCAGGACTTTCCCACGGTACAGATGTATGGCTGGGCAATGCTAAAGATTTAATTGACCAAGAGATAATTACCAGCATAAGTGATGCGGTATGTACCAGAGATGATATAATGGTTTATCTTATTAAAAAGGATCTACCTCCAGATAGTGCCTTTAAGATAATGGAGTTGGTTCGTAAAGGGCAAGCTTTGAAGAACCCAAAATGGCCTGAATATGAGGCTATGATGAGAGACAACAATGTGCCAGAATGGTATATTGACTCTTGTCGAAAGATAAAATACATGTTTCCTAAAGCTCATGCTGCAGCCTATGTAATGATGGCTTTTAGAATAGCTTGGTTTAAGGTTCATATACCTATAGCTTATTATGCAGCCTATTATACAATCAGAGCAAAAGCTTTTGATGCTGAACATATGATACTTGGTAAAGAAAAGGTTAAGGCAAAGATGAAGGAAATAGAGATGATGGGAAATCTTTCAGCACCCAAGGATAAGGATATGTATGATGACCTTGAATCAGTTTTGGAAATGTATGAAAGAGGCTTCAAATTCTTGAACATAGATTTATACAAATCACATGCTTCAAAGTTCTTGATTGAAGAGGATAGCTTAAGACCACCATTAAATAGTATAGCTGGTATGGGAACTGTAGCAGCAGAGGGCATTTATAATGCTGCCAAGGAAGAGCCTTTCAATTCTATAGAAGATTTGAGGAAACGTGCTAAGATAGGAAAGGCTACTGTAGATTTGCTTAGGAAATTTAATTGTTTAGAGGGACTTCCAGAAAGTGACCAAATGAGTTTCTTTGATATTATTTAAGTAAAAAAAACGGGATACTACTTCTATATTGTAGTATCCCGTTTTTTTTAACTTAAATATTAAAAGCTATTATTCGCCAAATGTTTTAGGAAATTCTTTATTCTTATATAGTTCATATAAGTCATCACATCCACCGATAAAATTTCCATCTACAAAAATCTGTGGGACTGTGTCCATTCTAGTCTTTTTTTCCAGTTCATTTAGCTTATCTTTATCACCACTAATATCTATTTCTTCAAATTCAATATTGTTTCTAGACAAAAGTCTTTTAGCTCTAATGCAGTATGGACAAGTGCTGAAAGTGTATATTAAGACGTTTTTATTCATTATATCACCTCTAAAAAAATTTCTTTATTTTATTTTACCCATACAAGTAATATGTTAATCTTCTAATAGACAAAACTTATATCCCACACCCTTAATAGTTTGAATAAGTGAAGGATTCTTAGGATTCTGTTCAATTTTTTTTCTAATGTTACTGATGTGTACCATTACTGTTCTGTAGTCCCCTAGGCTATCTGTCTCCCAGAGCTCTTGAAATAATTGCTCATTGCTAAATACTACATTAGGGTTTTGAACTAAAAGTAATAAAAGTTGAAACTCCTTAGGAGTCAGGTTAACATCTCTACCGTCAACCATTACAGTATGTCTAATAGTATCTAAAGTTAAATTTGAATAGCGTATTAAGTCATCTTTGTTAGGTATATTACTTGAGAGATGAATTATGCGATTTCTACGTAAATGTGCCTTTATTCTTGCTATTAATTCCATTGCATCGAAAGGTTTGCCCATATAATCATCGCCACCAGCTATTAGTCCCATAGATTTTTCACTTGGGCTAGACTTACAGCTAAGAAAAATAATAGGTGTTGATAGCTTCTTACGTATTTGTTGACATACTTCTATTCCATCTAAGTCAGGAAGCATCATATCTAGAACAATTAGCTCAGGGTTAACAGAAAAAGCAAGATTCAAGGCCTCATTACCATTTATAGCAAGGACTACATGGTACCCTTCCTTTTCTAAATACATAGTGATAATTTCTCTAATGTCCATATCATCATCTACTACTAAAATAGTTTCACCTGCCACGAGTACACCTCCTTGATTTAATTATCTATAGTTACTTGAGTTGCTTTTATTATCATAAATAGGTAATGTGAAGAAAAAGCTGCTTCCTTTATTAACTTCACTTTCTACCCAGACCTTACCGCCATGATATTCAACAATTTCTTTAACAATAGAAAGGCCTAAACCACTACTATTAGTTGCTTGACGTGCCTTAGAAACCATATAAAATCGTTCAAAGACATGATTTAAATCTTCTTTGGGAATGCCCATTCCCGTGTCTGAAACTTTAACTATAAGCTCATTACAATTATCTGATAAACTAAAGTGAAGCCCTATTGATCCGCCTTCAGGAGTATATTTTAGTGCATTATTAACTAAATTTCCGAATACACGATCCAATCTTTGAGTATCCACAACTAAATATAGAGAGTTGTCACTTACATAGGATTCTTGTGAGTCTGTTAAACTATGAGTGCTAAAAGCTATATTTTTGTTTCCCATGTCAAATTTATATTTTTCACAGAACCCATTAATGAATTGGGTTAGTGAAACTTGTGTAGTGTTAAGTTTTAGTTGTCTAGATTGTAGCTGAGATAAATCTAGCAATTCCTGAACCAAGTGACTTAGGAAATCAACCTTATCAATAATTCTTCTTAAGTATTTTTGCTCCTGTATAGGCTCTACTACAATACCATCTAAAATCATATTTGTATATCCTCGTATAGCAGATAAAGGAGTTCTTAAATCATGGGTTATTTTTTGTGTAAAATCCTCTAAGGATTTTTCTGATCTAGAAACAGCCTCATAGGATTTTAAAAGCTCTTCCTTTGAAGCCTCTAAAGCTAAGGTTCTCTCACGGACTTTTTCTTCTAGACCTGTATTAGCATTTTTAAGCTCTACAGATAAAAGTTCTACTTTTGAAAAGGTCTTGGAAAATTTTTTGGCTATAACAATTGATTGACTAAAGGTGAATATTAACAATCCCCAGGAAGACAAATTACCTCTATTAATAAAATTTTTTAAAGGGAGATTGTCAGAATCAGCAAATAAAACACTTAAGAATAAAATATCATTTAAGGCTGTTAGAATAAGTATTATTAGACCGAATCCAATTATATATGAGCCCTCTCTTTTTTTATAAAAGGCTATAGCAATTATATAGATTAAATATAGGATAACTATTATAGTATAAATTTGATAAATGGGATTAAATATTGTAAAAATCCTTGCTGGTGTTAATAAGACTAATATAACAAAGACTGATGTGAAAGCTCTAAAGAAAGTATGCACTTTTTCATTAACATCCTTTGGGAAGGTTTCTCTAATAAACAGAAAAACTAAGAGAACTCCCAAATAATAGGCTAAGGTTTGTACTTTATGAGCTATTTCCCAGCTAAAGTTTTGGAATAGATGAATAAAATATATTTCTCCAACTAATAAAGTTCTGAAGCTTATGAGTAGTGAATAAATTCCGAAATAAAGAGTAGATTTATCCTTTGTTCTGTAAATGAAAAGAATAACATGATAGAATCCAATGATAAATAAACTCCCAAATAGAAATATTTCGAAAGTAAGATTACTAATGCGAGTTTCACTTATTTGAGACTCAGTGCCTAATTGTATACTTTCTAATATTCCACCACTACGATGTCTAAAATTAGAAACCTGAACGACAAATTCAATAGTACCAGCCTCTGGTCTAATATATCTTACCTGGGGTAGATACTGTGGGATTGCTTGGTTCATGTTCTTGCCAACCTTACCTGCAGAAGCAATTAATTCACCATTTACCCAAAGATTATATGAAGTAAATATCCTAGGCATTTTAATACCAAGTATCTCATTACTATTATGATGGACTACTAATCTATATGTAGCATAACCTTTACCAGGGAGTTGATGTGTGTCAAGTATAAGTTTATTCCACGTTCTAGGTAGCGTGATTAACTTTCTATTAGTTATTGTATCAACTTCCTCAAAATCTTCTGGAGTATATAATTCTTCCCAATAAAACTCCCACTGACCATCGAGAGTAACTATACCATCCTGTTTCAAATTCCAATGAGTCAAATCTAATTCACCATTAATTGCCATTGGCTTGTCTACTATTTCAGCATAGCTAAAACTAATGAAGATAGATAAAATCAAACAAAAACTTATGTAAAGCATTATAAGAAATCTTGTTTTGTCTTTATACATAGTAGAACCTCCAACGAAATTGTCAATGTAAAGAAAATTTTAGGATTTCTTTAGATTGTAATACATAAAAAAATGTCGATTTATGATAAACTAAATATAACATTAACTAATTTCTACATTTAATCACAATTTTCACAAGCGAATTCATTATATCAAGTAATATTATAGCAAAAATTGACGAAAAATTCAGTATTATTATATTTTCTTATTCAAAATTCATTAAGGGGGGCCAGTATTATGAAGCGGAAAGTATGTGTTTTATTTATTTTTATGGCTATTTTTATTATAGCACTTCCTCCCACAGTCTTTGCTGATATTGGAGGCTTTGGAGATGGGAACAACAATTATACAGATGGAGATAAAGTACCTTCAAAAGGTACAAAAAATTATTCTTCTAGTTATACCTACAATTTTTCAACAAATGATAAAGAGAGAATAAGCAAGGGTGACTTGCAAGTGAGAGTAGTAATGGACGTTAAAGACACAGATAGAGGGACATTTTGGAATGCTGATGATGTAGAGTTTAAGATAGTTGATAATTTAGGGAATCAATATTACAGAAGATTTGAGGATAATTATGATCCAGGTGATAGCTATTCATATGTATGGGATACGGGCAAGAAAACAATTAACAACAGTGCAACTTCAATAACGCTAAACTTTTATGTATATGCTGATGGTGATAATGACGGGGGATTCATGAATATAAAACTCTATTTCTATGATATTAACCAACCAGATATTAAAGAAATAAATTCAAGCGATTTAGGCTTAAAAATGATCGGTAATACAGTTAATATCCAAGTAGTATTTGATGAAGCTGTAAATGTAACTGGGACACCACGAATTAACATGAATACAGGTGGATATGCATACTATGATTCTGGCTCAGGCACAAACATTCTTACCTTTAAGTATACAGTAGGTGAAGGTGAGCAAACTGAAGCACTAAACTACCATACCAATCCAGGCAACATTGATTTAAATAGTGGAACAATCAAGGATCCAGCAGGAAATGCTGCAAAGCTATCTTTCATAAATAAAACAAATAACCTTGTTAACAAGAATATAAAGGTTGATGGTAAGAAATCAAGTATAGCATCTATTGTGACTGTAATTACAAATAATAAGAAAGATAGCAATGGACAACCATTAAAGCAGTTAAATGCAGGAGACACAGTAACAATGACTGTCAAATTTGATGAGCCTGTAAATGTATCTGGTACAGCAAGTAGCATAAATTTAAAGCTAAACAACGAAAGCTATGCTATAGCTCAAAGTGTAGGGAACGGCATAACTCAACTGAATTTTAAATACACAGTAGGAAGTAATGATAAAGATGTGACTACCTTAGATATAGTTGAGTTTTTAGGTGGAACTATAAAGGATACTGCAGGAAACGAAATAATCAGAAATGTAAAAAGCATAGCCATCTCAGGGATAAGAATAGATAATACCCCTCCAACAGTTAGCTTTAGCCCAGATGGAGGTACCATATATAGAAAATCTCATTCTACAAAGGTAACCATAGCAGATAGCAGCCTAATGCTATCTGGACAGACATATAAGTATTCTTGGTCGACAGATAGTGATATCAATAAAGTGGATTGGGCTAAAGTAACAGACTCAAACCCATGCACAGAAGTAAGAGATGTGGTCAAATCAGGGGTTACAGGTAAATATTATTTACATATAAGAGCAGAAGATGTGGCTGGAAATTATGGATACAAAACATCAAAAGTATTCTACTTAGATAACGAAGGGCCTAATATAGTCCTAGAGCCATCTGGTTCAACTTCTCCAAAAGGAGACTACAATGTTAAGGTTACTATTAATGATACAGATCTAGATAGCAGTTCCTTACAGTATCAGTGGTATAAGGGCTCTGTTGATAACAATAAATGGGCTAGCTTTACAGTCTCAAATGGTGTGGGCTATATCAGCGCTATAGGGAAAGGTATAAGCGATAGCATAAGCGATCATGGTAATTGGAAATTGGCTATCAAGGCAAGTGATACCCTAAAAAATGAAACTATAAGGTATAGTGAGGATTTTTTAATCGATAAGGTGCCCCCAATTATTGAGATTTCACCTAACAGTAGCATAAGTGATGACTATAAAAGGAGTCATAGCATAACTCTTTCAGCTACTGATGACAACTATTACTTGAAAGATTATGCCAATGGTTCAATTTCTGGAAGATGGTATCAGTGGAGAGATAGTAGTGCAGCACCAAGATTAGATGATGATAACTGGGAACTATATGATGGTAGTTTTATTCAAGAGGAGTATAATGGTTCGAAATGGCTCCATGTTAAGGTAAAGGATAATTCAGGAAATATATCAACAAAGCATCAATTATTCAATTTTGACAATCAAGGTCCATCTATTACATTTTTAACAAATGGTTCCGAAATGATACAAGGCTCAGTGACAGCGGAAATTACCTTAAGTGATGAACTCTCAGGCTTAAGTGGGTGGTATTATCAATGGTCCAATAGTGAAACTGCTAATGATTATAATTGGCTACCAACGTCTTCCTTCAACATCCCATTATCCAATGCAGACGGCAATTGGTACTTATCTATTAAAGCTATAGATAATGCAGGAAATGAGAGTATCGCAACTAGCAAGAGATTTAGATTAGATAACATGCCTCCAACTGGAAGCATTGATATAGTAGAGAAATCTACAAATATTAATGTTGTAGATATAAATCTTACAGCAGTTGATACAAATAACCCAGATGAGCTTCAGTATAGGATTTCAACAGATGAAGGCTTGACCTGGAGCCAGTGGAAAACCTTTGTATCAAGACTAGATAATGTAGTTATACCAGATATAGAAGGAACTAGAAAAGTTCAAGTCCAATATAAGGATAAGTTTAACAATGAGAGCGTTATATTTGAAGACAGTGTTATCATAGACAAGATGCCTCCAACTGCAGAAATTAGATATTCTACAGATGATCAATGGATTGCTGATGATGTAATAGTCATTTTAGGAGGTATTGGGGATTCTCATAGAGAAGGAGAGGAAATTATCGAAAGAGATCCTAAAGAGGTTAGCATAGTAAATGGAAATGAAGCTATAATCTATGATGAACTAAATCATGAATATATGTATACGTTCAAAGATAATGGAAGAACAAGCTTTACTATTAGAGATCAGGCTGGAAACCAAACAGTAATTAATTCTTTAGTAAATTGGATAGACAAATCAAGTCCAGCTATCGTAATTACTACTAATGGTAATAACAATTCTGCCCAAACAGTCAGTACAGCAGTTTATCTTGAGGACACAGTAGAATTTGAAGGAGAAGTGTTAAAAACAGAGAATCCAGAAAGCTATTACTATCAATGGAATAAAAGTGCTACTAGTCCAGCTATAAATGACCCAAGCTGGGAAGAAGCAAGTAATGGAGACCAGGTTTATCTCAAGGATGTAGATGGAGAATGGTATTTTCATGTGAAAGCATTTGATAGCTTAGGAAATACAAAGGTATTGAGAAGCAACAAGTTTGTTCTAGATAATACACCACCATATTCAACTATAACCTATAGCAATACTAATAGAACAGCAAATCCAGTTACTGCATACATAGAATTTGATGAATTTACCACCATAACAAGTACACCAAATGGAAATAACAGTCATACATTTGTAGATAATGGGGAGTTCGCCTTTGAATTTGTGGATAGAGCTGGGAATGTAGGCTTTGATACTGCCTATGTTGGTTGGATAGATAAGAGTCTACCAACAGTAGATATTGTTTATTCTACAACTTCGTTAACTAATGAAAATGTGACTGTATCTATATCAGTGTATGGTGAACCTAAAAGAGAGCTAATAGACTTTGAGTTCCCAAGTAACTTAGATTATATACAACTAGATAGTGAGGAAGATATTGATGGAACAGTGGTAGGAACAACCATTGAGATAATAGAAAATGGCTCATTTAGCTTTACTGTAAGGGATTGCACTACAGGTATTTCTGATACCGTAAAGATAGTGATAAACAATATAGATAAGATAAAGCCTAAAGGTGAAGTAATATATAGTGAAACAGAAAAAACTAAGAATAATATTGAAGTAACTATAATGGCTAGAGATAATACAAATCAAACAGTAACGGTATTACCACCACATGAAGCGATACTTAAGGAGACTAATGGAAATACCATTTATGTATTTACTAAAAATGGACAATATGACTTTGAGTTATGGGATATTGCAGGAAATAAAACTGTTTTGACAGCAGTCATCGACAATATTGATAGAGAGGCTCCTATAGGAGAGGTTGAATACACACCTGATACATGGACTAAAGAAAAGGTTATTGCAAAAGTACAAGCTAATGAACAAATAAAAGTACTTAATAACAATGGAAACACTGAATATAGCTTTTATGATAACGGCACCTTCACCTTTATGATAGAAGACAAAGCAGGAAATAGAAGTCAAATTTTAGCAGAAGTCGACTGGATTGATAAAATACCTCCAACAGGTGTACTAAAATATGATGCTAATAATAGAACTAACCAAGATGTTGAAGTTGTAATAGAAGCGTCTGATAATAGTGATGAGAAAGTACAGGTTATTCCTCCTGAAGGAGTAATGGTAATATCACTTGATGAAACTACTAGATATATGATAACTGAAAATGGAAACTATCAATTTAAGCTTGTAGACCTTGCAGGAAATGAAGAAATTTTAACAGCAAGTATAAATAACATAGACAAGATATTACCTACAGCAGAAATTAATTATTCTATTATGTCACCAACTAATAAAACAGTAGAGTTAAGATTAACATTATCAGAAGAAGGTAGTGTTATTCCACCAGAAGGAATTATTGTGAAGAAAGATAAGGATAGTACTATATATGAAGTTATAGAAAATGGAGAATATGCTTTTACACTTATAGATATGGCTGAAAATACGAATACAGTCACAGCTAGTGTATTAAACATTGATAGAAAACCTCCTTCTGGAAGTGTAACATATAGCACGGATAGAATCACAAGAGGACCTGTAATTGCAACGGTGAATGCTGACGAAGAGTTCTATGTAGCTAACAACTTTAATTCAAGGGAAAGAGTGTTTGCTGAAAATGGAACATATATATTTAGTATTATGGATCTAGCTGGCAATATAAGTGAGGTAAAGGCAGAAGTAACTAATATAGACAATGAACCTCCTAAGGTATCAATAGCATACAGCACAAAGGAATATACAAATGGTAATGTAATTGCTACTATAGTGTCAAACGAGGATATTAATGTTTTGAACAATAATGGTAGTAGCAGCTTCGAATTTAAGTCAAATGGAACTTTCAAATTCATAGTTGCAGATCAGTTAGGCAATGAGACATCAGTTTCTGCTAGTGTAAATAATATAGATAAAAAGCCTCCTGTCATTACATTTAATTCTGACTATAGGCCAATATTTAAGGTAAACGAAGAATATGATTTAAATGACTTTACTGCCTATGATTCAATAGATGGAGATTTAACATCCTCGGTTATAATAGACAAAAACGGATTTAATATTGGTAAAGCAGGACAATATCAGATAATATACAGTATTACAGATAGAGCAGGAAACATAACTACCATGAGTAGAGATGTTATGGTTATATCTCCTGATTCCTATAGGGTTTTCATAAATGGTCTAGATTCATCAATTGATCCAATGATTTTTGATACATCAAAATTAAATATTACGATCATGAATCAAAAAGGAAATGCGGAAGTTAAATGGAAAAGTGGATACTTAAATCAAGGCTCTATGAAGGCTATGGCAAATTCCATTGAAAAAATCAAAAATGTTGACACTGGAGAACAAGTATATGTATTTAAAGCTCCTAGCACAGGACATTATACATTATACATCCAAGATCAAGAAAGAAACACTATACATATTCAAGTGTTTATAAAATCATTGAGTAGTCAGGAGGTGCAGTAGCATGATAAGGAGTAAGAATAAATTATTTCGAGCTTTTATCAGTACACTATTGGCATTCTTGCTATTAATAAGTTCAGCTAATATAGCAGTTTATGCTCAAATTGATACGGATGAGGCCCAAAGAGTAACCAACAGTTTCGTTCAGTACTCAGTATCAAAAAAAGATGGACGATTTAGCATAAAAACTGATGAAGGTATTCCATATAAGGATGATGATGGTAAACAGTTATTATTTGAAGAAAATAGACCAGAAACATCATTTACTACATTTAGAATAGACGGAAAGGATTATATATATGGAAACAATTATGGATTTTTAAATTTAGACGGTACGTTTTTGGTTGCTCCTAAGGTTAATGGTAAGCAAAATATATCTACTTGGAAACTTGGGAATGTAAATATAACTCAAAGACTTGAGCTTATACAAGATAATGACAATCCTAATGTGGGTAATGTGAGAATAACCTACGCAGTTGAGAACAAGGATAAGGCCAATAAGGAAATAGGGACAAGAATTTTGTTAGATACCATGCTCGGTTCAAATGATGGTGCTCCTATAATTATGGCAGGTTCTCAAGAGCCTATAACAAATGAGAAGAGGATTGTAGGTAACGATGTTCCTCAATATTGGAGAAGTACAGATAATCTATTCATGCCTACAGTAATATCCTACGGATTTACCCAAGGCTGGGGGAATATAAGTCCTAATGAAATGGTAGTAGGCCATTGGAATGGTTTATCTGAAACAAAGTGGGATTATAATATTGATGGAAACCTTAATTTCACCCAATCAGATAATAAATTTGGCTCAGCAGATAGCGCAGTAGCTTTATATTGGAAGCCAATAACCATTAAACCTGGTGAAACAAAGGTATTTGAAACATATTATGGTATTGGGAACTTCCAAAACTTAAATGATGGAGCGAAGTTTGTCTTAAATATAAATGCACCAGATAAGCTAGTTCTTAATAATGATAAAAATGGCTATGTTGACGATACTTTTGAGATAATCGCAGAAATTGATAATACTTTAGAGGATGCAAGTAATCTAACAAATGTAACAGCATCATTAATTCTAGAGGAAGGGCTTACCCTAACAGGTGGCCAAATCCCATATATATCTACTGATGTAATAGAGCGAAATGGAATGCACACATTTAAATGGTCAGTTAAGGCAGATAAAAGTAATAACTTTACATCAAAGCAATTTAGAGTAGATATAAGTAGTGATAATAGTACAGAGCCTATTTCCAATGGTGGACACATAATTCTTCCCGGCATATCAGGAAAACCACCCGAAATACAGTTTCATAATATTACTCCAAGGAAGGTCTATTTTGAAGGAATGAAATCCTTTACTATTAAAGGGAAAGGATATGATGTATACAATAATAAAAACCTATGGAAAATGATACTGATCAATGACTTAACTAAAGGGTCAGTACAGATACCTAGAGATAATATCTCAGTAAAGGACGATTCTATAACGGTGAATTTTGATAGTAATATGGACACTGGTTTTTATTCTATTAAAATACAGCATGACGACTTTGATGAAGAGACAATTCCTTACAAGCTTGAGATGACAAAGGATGTAAAATTTAAATCTAGATCCTACGGGGTTCTATATGTTAAAAAGGCAAAGGAAGCAAGCGAGTGGAAATATAGCATAGAGACTACTGAAAGTGATGAAAGTCTAAAGCAAATAGTGGACAAATTAGCTTATAACGAGGATATAATTCTCACCATAAAAGGAGACATAAGGGAAAGTGAAGAAAACGGTGAAAAAGTATACAGGGCTTATTCTGATGCTGAGCAAATTGTAATAAATTCTGTAATACAGTATAGTGGACAACCCTTAGAAATTAGCAAAATTGATGATACAGCAAAAATTTTAGGAATAGACACCATTTCCATTGAAGGTGATGGTAAGCTTACCCTAGAGAATGGATTTACCTTCTGGTGGTGGGGGTTTGAGATAAATATCACTGATGAAGAAAATTATGTAACAGACTTTGCTGAAGATGATGAGGCAAATGTTGAGATAGAGTATGTTGGCATGGGTAGCGTAGTAAAATGGATTGCAGGATTTTGTATCGAAATAGAAAATGCAGTAGTGTTAAAGGAAGGAGTTTCTTTTGGAGGAAATATGCAAATAAACTTCTTGCCAGGGAGTGATAAGAAAGATAAAAAGAGTAAATCTGATGAAGAAGTCAGTGGTGCAGATTTAAGAAGACTTTTTGGTGAAGAAGATTATGAAAGTGATGAGGACGACGATGAGGATGAAGATGGTGGTATAAAAGCTGATATATCTAAAGTGCTATTTGGTAAGAAAGATGATGGCTTTGGGTTTATAGGTATTGACACAGAAACAGAAATAAAATTATCCAAGGATACTATACCTATTTCGCTGATACAAGATGGATTTGAAGCTACTCTAACCATAAATACTATAGAAGATATTTATGGATTAGAGGCAGAAGTAAACATCAAGATAGTAGAGGCTTATGTAAATTTAACCTTTGTAAAAAATCAAAGTACAGGAAACTATCTGCCAGATGACTTAGTTTTAGCTGGAGGTTATGAGCCAGGAGTACCTGTTGGACCTACTGGAATTTTCATTACAAAGGTAGGTGGAGGAGTTGAGGATTTATTTGGAACTTTAACTGGAGATAGTAGTCTACCACCACTTCAAGTAATATTAATGACTTCAATAGACTTTGCTAAGGTTATAGAGCTTGATGCCAAGCTTAGTGTAAGTAAGGATGGATTCCTACTCGAAGGGGAAGGCGAGATTGCTAAAATAAAGGCACTAGAAGAAGTTCGTGTTGGGGTGAAATGGACAAGACCTGTTCATTTAGACTTAGGCGCTAAGCTTTCTTTATTTGAAATAATTGAAGGAGAAATAAGTCTCTTTATAGGTGAGGAAAAATGGGAAGGCATAGTAAGTGCATCTGTTAGTGTTCCTGATGATATATGGCTAGTTGGAGGTTGGGAGCTTCTAAATACAGAGTTAGGGGCAAATAACAAAAAAATTTGGGGCAATGTTGAAATCATACGTATACCAGTGGGAATAACATATTATTGGGGCAAGGGAGTAGATTTTAACATAGCATCAGCTGATGAGGATGGTTTTATTTTCAGAAATACCGGGTTGTATTCCACAACACTAATAGATGAAGATGGAGACGATATGCTCATGGTGGTAGGTAGTAATATAAAGAGAATTGCCTCCTCTAATAGCAGCTATTATGCATCATTGAATCCAAAATTTGAGCAAAGTTTAGTTATAGCTTCGCTAGATAATCAAGAGCATGTTATAGATATTCAAAACCAAGATATAGCATTATTAGAATTAAAATATTCAGGAGAGAGACCTAATATTCATATTTATAGACCAGATGGAACTGAATATCCATTAATTAATATAGAAAATGACCCTATAAACGCTAATACAAGATATCAAGAGATTCAACGTAGTGTAGGAGTAACAGAAAAACTTATTTATGTTTCCATACTTTCTCCTGAAAGTGGTTGGTGGAAGGTTGTATCAGATACACCTTTAACATCTAGCTTAATGAATGTTGAGCCTGCACCTGTTTTAGACAATATAACTGTAAGTCAATCAAGTACAAATATCTTCAATGTAACTTGGGATGCTGATTACGATGAAAATACTAATGTAGATATATATTTAGCAAAAACTAAGAGTGAAGCTGGTATATTATTGGCGGAAGATTTAATAGGGACATCGGGACAACAAAGTTTAGAAATCCCTGATGGTATAGAAGAAGGACAATACTATATTAGAGTTGCTATAGAAAAAGGAGACTTTGGATACGATAGCATGTACAGTGAAGATACAGTTTATGTAGTGGATCCTTATAAGCCCCTAGGAGTAACTAATATTGTGGCAGAGCCTTATGGTGATGGAATGATTAAGGTTAGCTGGGATAGAGTAAATGAAGAGGGTGTAGACGAGTGTATAATTACAGTTTATGATATCGATGACAATGTAGTTCAAGGTATTGGCCATCAGATTGTTAGTGCAGACAAGAATAGTATTATACTGGGAGGACAGTATAGGATTCATGGTTCTGAAGAACTTGTAGGCTTAAAGCCAGGTGAAGAGTATAAGGTTGGAATTGTAGCAAGCAAAAATCAAGGAAACGAAGATAAGTATACAACACATTTTAGTGATACTTCATACTCAAGCAGGGTGTATTTACCAAAGCCTGACCCAGCTGAAATAAATATTGAATTTGATGCGAGTTTTACTAATGGATACAATAATGAGGGAATCATTACTAGAATATCCAATAAGGATAAGGTAACCTTATATTTTAGTTCAGATCAAAGCGATATCACGACAAGAGTTTATATAAACGGAATATTATACAAAACTGAAAGTGAAGACATGTTTGAGTTAACCATTCCTACAGCAGATGGAGACTATAATGTAGAGTTTATAACTGTCACTAAGTATGGGGATACATCAACTAAAGCAGTAAATTACACAATAGATAAGACAGCCCCACTACTAATGATTGATAGTCTTCAGCAGAGACAAGTAGGTGATGAAAGTGAAGTCCTTATAAGTGGAATAGGAGAGAAGAGTGCATCTATTACTATAAATGGAATGAACGTGTCAACTAACGGTGATGGGAGGTTTGAAAAAGGTATCTTCTTAGAGAATATACTAAAACAAAATATCGTTATTGAAGCTAAAGATAAGGCTAATAATGTGACTAGATACGAAACAGAAGTAGTAAATGACACGGTTAAAACAATAGATAGAATTTATATAAGACCAGTGATAGAAGAAATATTGCAGGGAGAATCCCAAGCTTTTGAAGCCATAGTCATAGATGGCAATGGAAGAGAGATAGTGCTTAATGATGGAGTGGAGTGGTCTCTTATTGCAGGACAAGCATTAGCGGAAATTGACAATGAAGGAAAATTGAACACATTTAGCAGTGGTCAGCTAATATTGAAAGTAGCTTATTATATCTCAGAAGATTACTCCTTTGAAGATGCTATCAGTATTAATATATTACCTAAAATTGATAATGTTATTGAAGATGGCGGTAGCGATATAGATGATCCAGTAGAAGATCCTAAAGAAGACCCTGAAGAAAACCCAGTGGAAGATAGTAGGGATGATTGGTATGAACATAAACCAATTTATGACGATAATCAAATAGCTAAAGAACTAGAAAAAATACTGGAAAACATAATTAAGAAAGAACAGGGTATTCAGTTAGTTGAGATTATAGACATTAGTCCAAATCTATCAAAAACAGTGTTTTTAGGGCAGAGTGGGCAGTTAACTATACCAAGTAATACAATAGGTCAAATGGATAAGCTATTAGTAGGGATTGTGAATGAGACTAGTAAATATATTAACGAAGGAAATAATAAAAAAACATTCCAAAGTCCTATATATGAATTGCAATTTGCTAAATCAAATGATAGTTTCAGTAAACCTGTACAATTGACATTCAGATATGATGAAGGTAAAGTAAAGGATGTAAATAACCTAGCAATATACTACTATAACGAAGCTTTTGGAAAGTGGCAATACTTAGGGGGACAAATCAACAGAAGTACTAGAGAGATAAAAGTTAATATAAGTCATTTTAGCAAATATGCTTTGATAGAGGATAGTACAATGCCACAGTTTAATGATATTAAGGGGAGATGGTCAGAAGACTATATTAAAGGACTATACTCACTTGGAGTTGTCACAGGTATACGTGACGGAAGCGGGTACAAGTATGAACCTACTAGAAACATTACAAGAGTTGAATTTACAAAGCTTGTAGTAGAAACATTGTTGAAAACAGGTAAAATAAAAGAAATAAGTAATGATATAGATTTGCCATTTGTTGATAAAGGTCAAATACCAGAATGGGGTAAAAAGTATATCAACTTAGCCTATGTGAACAATATTATTAGTGGAAAAACCACGGAATCAGGAAATATAATTGATAGCAACTCTCCTATAACAAGAGCAGAAGCTACAACAATAATAGGTAGAACACTAGGTGTTCTTGGAGATACTAATAATGGATTCTTAGATAATAATCAATTTCCTTCATGGGCAAGTAAGTATATAGGTGCACTATCTAATAAAAAAATAATTAAAGGTTATCCTGACAATACATTTAGACCCAATAATAGTATAACCAGAGAAGAGGCTGCATCTTTAATTTTAAACTGGATGCATTAAGAATTGTATAAATTGTAGTAAAAAACTACCTCGAATAAATTAAAATATTCGAGGTAGTTTTCTATTTCTATTGAGTATACAGGAAGTGATTACCCAAAGAAAGTTTTAGAATATCTTAAGGTTGTATAAATTTTAAACTTGTCGAACTAGGGTAAAATTAAACTAATAAAACATATAATAGGGTTGGTTATCGTAAAGGAGAATGATAAATGGTAATTCAAACAGTACAATCAAATATGAATACGATACTATCTTAAACCTCATATCAGTTTGAAGGTAAGAAACATCAAGAAGTTATTAAAGAAATTTCCCCAGAAAAAGCGTTAGATATGGTTGCTAAGATATGGGAGTTGGCAGGACTCTTCGTAGATAGAAAAATTTAGAAAAACTATTTTCAAGGAGTGTAAACAATGAAAAACCAACCTAGGAATGCGATCGGCAGCTTAGCTTGTGCAGAAGGACCAGTAATTAATAATAAGAAGTTAAAAAGCATACTCATACCGAACAGTGTTACTAGCATAGATGATTCGGCATTTTATAAACATCATTTAACAAGCGTAATTATACCAAATAGTGTTACAAGTATAGGCAATTCCGCATTTTACAATAATCAACTAATAAGCATAATTATACCTGATAGTGTAATCATTATTAATTGCTTATCTTTTTCTAGCAATAAGCTAAATAATGTTACCATACCAGCAAGTGTAGAAAGCATGGGTGATTATGCATTTGCAAATAACAAGTTGTATAGTCTTATTCTTGAGGAAGGCATCATGAGAATAGGAGACTGTGCTTTTTATAGTAACTATTTGACAGATGTGGTTATACCAAAGACAGTAACTAGTGTTGGATTTGGTACATTTGCAGATAATCACCTGGTCAGTGTGACTATTCCCGAAGGTGTAACCAGTATAGGAAAGGGTGCCTTTTATAACAATCAGTTAAAATGCCTAGTTATACCAAAAAATGCAACTAGCATTAGGAGTCTAGCCTTTGCTAATAATAGGTTAAGAAATATTTCTATACCAGAAAGTGTAATCAATATTGGTGATCAAGCATTTGCTGACAATAAGTTATCAAGAGTAATAGTAAAGAATCCTAAAACCGTGTTTGGTGAAAATGTGTTTGAGAACGCATCTGTTGACTTAACTATTTATGGATACAATCCTTCAACTGCTATGGATTATGCAAAAGCTGCTGGATATAGGTTTGTTGAACTGCAAAAATAATCATATGAAAATAGATAAGGGGATAAGCCTTATCTATTATGTATAGCCCATTCAATACCCTATTTAACCCCAATAATTTCTCTACATAAACCAATACAGATATTGGGCTTTAATCATATTTTGCATTACATCCAAAGGGATTTCGACAAGTGACGCAGAAGGTATAAATTGTATAATAAATAAGGTAGCAATTTATTTATTAACTTTATAAACAAAACCAGCCATGACATTGATTTAACAATCTTTTAGGAGTAGAATAAGTATGAGTTATGAAACATAATGGGAGGAATACAAATGATTAAAATTAAGAAACTAGTTTTATTTATCCTTATTACATCTATGTTAGGGATGATTGGATGCAGTCCAAAAGAAGATGTAAATAATAAATTACAAGGAGAAGAAGTCAATTCTGAGGGAAACCTTAATCTAAAGATTGGGGTAATGCCAGCTGTTGACTCAGCGCCAATTTTTATTGCAGCAAAGAATGGCTATTTTGAAGAATTAGGTTTAGATGTAGATGTGCAAGTATACACAAATGCAATGAACAGACAAAGTGCACTTCAAAGTGGAGAACTAGATGGAGCCATGACAGATGTTATTGCATTAGTTAACAATGTTCAAAATGGCTTTGATATAAAGGTTACTACTAGTACTGATGGTAGTTTCCCTGTACTAGTTAAGAAGGATTTTGGAGGACAAAAAGATATCAAAGTAGGGCTAATGGAAGTAAGTGTAGTGAATTACCTTTCTGATGAGTTTTTAAGGGATGAGCACAACATGGATAAAGTATTTATAAATGAGATTCCTGCTAGATTAGAGATGATAAATCAAGGACAAATAGATATGGCAGTGCTTCCTGAGCCAGTTGCATCTCAAGGAGAACTAATGGGTCTTGAAAAGAAAGTATATGAAAGCAAAGATGAGTTTTCTCCTGAAATTATGGTTTTCACAGGAGAAGCTATAAAGAAGAAGGAAAAGGCAATTAAGTTATTTCATCAAGCTTATAATAAGGCTGTAGGTAAAATTCTTAAAGATGAAAACATAGCTCGAGATGTATTAGTTGAAGAGCTAAAGCTTAACCCTGAGGTTAAGGATAAGATTATATTACCTAAATATAATATGGCAAGAATACCAAGCCAAGAATACATTGAAAAGATAATGAAATGGAATGAAAAAGTACTAGGCAAAAAAATAGGCTTAAAATACAAGGATTTAGTTGAAGGGAAGTTTGTAAAGTAATGATTGAAATAAAGGATTTACATATAAGCTATGAAAAAGAAGTAGCTCTAGATAAAGTAAATCTTCATATAGAAAAAAACACAACCTGTGCCATAATAGGACCTTCTGGTTGCGGCAAGACTACCTTATTATATACCATTGCAGGTCTTAAAAAGCCTAATAAAGGTGCCATATATATTGATGGAAAAGAACTGAATAATGTTCGAAAAAACACAGGGGTAATATTACAAGATTATGGCTTGCTCCCTTGGAAAACAGTATGGAATAATGTATCATTTGCATTATTGGCTAGAAATGTTGGAAGAGATAATACCATCATTAGAACAGAAAGCATTCTTAAAGACTTAGGGATTTACGAGTATAAGGACAAATACCCAAGTGAATTAAGTGGTGGACAAAAGCAAAGAGTTGCCATAGCAAGATCCTTGGCCCTAGAGCCAGACTTACTGCTTATGGACGAGCCTTCATCTGCCCTTGATGCCATGACAAAGGAGCATATTCAAAATATTATTTTAAATATCTATAAGCAAAAGCCAACCACATTAGCTATTGTTACTCATAGTATTGAGGAAGCTGCTTTTCTAGGGCAAAAAATTGTAATAATGGGAAAGGCGAATATAATTAATTCAATGGACAATCCTTATTTCGGAAAAGATAAATTAAGAGAAAATATTGATTTTTATAGGTTTTGCCTAGAAGTTAGGAAGTGGATACGTGAAGATAGCTAGAAAACTAAGAGAAAAACATATAAAAACCATCTATGCGAACTTTGTTGTATTACTTATGTGGTATATACTACATATTGCTTTAAAGTCGTCGGTTATACCATCACCTTTTGATACAATTAAGAATTTCATTATTATATTTCCTAATACTTTAGCACCGCATTTGATAGTGAGTCTATGGAGAATTACTGCTGCAATATTTGTTTCTTTAGCTTTAGGTACAATTATTGGCGTATGGACAGGCATAAGTAAAAGGGTTGATGACTTTATTAGCCCTATTATTTATATACTTTATCCCTTGCCTAAAGTGGCGTTTTTACCAATCCTTATGATACTCTGGGGTCTAGGGGAATTACCAAAGATAATACTGATTATAATTATTATTATATTTCAGATTATCCTTGCCGCAAGAGATGGCGTAAAGGAAATATCAAAAGAACTATTTATGTCAGTCAAGTCCTTAGATTTAAGTAATATAGATGTGTATAGACATTTAATCCTGCCTGCAATACTACCTAAAATATTTACTGCCCTAAGGATCTGCATAGGTGTTAGTATAGCTGTTCTCTTTTTTGCTGAAAACTTTGCAACTACCTATGGTATTGGCTACTTCATTATGAATAGCTGGAGCATGGTAAATTATCTTGAAATGTTCAGTGGCATAGTTGCATTGGGGCTAATGGGGCTTTTCTTGTTTAAAATTATAGATTTTGGAGAGGATATGCTCTGTAAATGGACTAAAATATAAGTGTATAAGCAGAAATGTATAATTCCTTCGCTGTAGGGGACATCGGACAATCAGTCTGATCAATTATCTCATTTTAAAGCTACTGATGAAAATGGTTTTTCTAGTTTCGTTATTGGATTAATGAAGGAATCATATGAATATTCTTGCCTGGAGCAGTTGCTCTTGGCTCAGAAATATGATAGATTATAAATGATTATATTATTAAAACAAACATGGACACAAGAAAGAATACGGGCTCTTTATTCATAGATTATCTTAGAATACGGGCTCTTTATTCATAGATTATCTTAGAATACGGGCCTTTTTTATTCATAATATATATTTTGCAGAATGGGGGATGAGACATGTTGGTAAATGCTTTGTATAGCATTGTTGTAGGATTACTACTAATTAATTTTCTGTTATTTTTGCGAAACAGAAAGTTAAAAACCCAAAATAGTGAAATGAATATTATTAATGAATCAAAACAGGCTTTTATTAATGCGGATCGTAATATGGTATTCTTAAAAGATGAAAATCTTAAATATGTATTTACTAATAATAAATTTAATGAAGTTTATAATATTGAACCATCACAGATTATAGGGCGTGATGATGTAGATTTAAATGAAAGAGATGCAATTCTTTATATGAATGCTGACCTTGAAGTAATCAATAAAAAAATTGTTATTGTAACTGAGATGGAATGGGAAAATAAAATGCAAAGAACAACAAAATTCCCAGTAAAGCTTCTAAATGGTCGTTATGGAGTAGGCGCATATGTAGAGGATGTAACCGAAGAGTATAACAACAAAAGGAAGTTAGAAGAAATGAATGATATGCTCAACAAATCCAACAATCTTCTTTTAGCCATTCTTGAAAGCTCGCCCGATATAATTGTTTTTGCATTGGATAAGAATTATTCTTATTTGTCCTTTAATAAGAAACACAAGGAAATAGTTCATAAAACATGGGGAAAAGAGATTAAAATTGGCATGAGCAATTTAGACATTTATGATAGTCATGATATCTCTATAAAGGCCAAAGAAAAGCTTGATAGAGCTATAGAAGGAGAGAGTTTTAGCTCAGTTGAGTCTTATGGGGATGAGGAATTCCCGGGAAATATTTGGAAAAATTATTATTCTCCAATACGATCAAATGAGAATGAGATAATAGGCTTAACATGCTTTGCGCTTAATATTACTGACCGTATAAAGGCAGAAGAAGAAATTGCTTATTTGAGCTATTACGATTCGTTGACAGGTCTTTACAACAGGAGATTTTTTGTTGAAGAACTATCTAGATTGGATGTTGAAAGAAACCTACCTATATCCATTATTGTAGGAGACATGAATGGCTTAAAGCTTACAAATGATATTTTTGGACATGCCTCGGGAGATTTGCTCCTACAAGAAGCAGCAGAAGTTTTTAAAAACGTTTGTAGAGCAGATGATATAATTGCTCGTGTAGGAGGAGATGAATTTACTATTCTCCTGCCCAATACTAAACCAGAAGAAGCACAAAGGATTATTGCTAGGATAAAAAGTGAATTTGCAAAAAAGAGTGTTAAATCTATTAGGGGCAGTATATCCATGGGGCATGATACCAAAGTCCACGTAGAAGAAGATATACTGCGGGTATTAGAAAACGCAGAGGACAACATGTATTCTATAAAAACAGTCGAGAAAAACGACATAAAGAGCACAACAATTGAAACCATTATCAAAACCTTGCATAAAGATAGCACAGCAGAAGAGAAACACTCTATTAATGTGAGAAGAATATGTGGGGAACTAGGTAAGTTAATGGGAATATCTGAAGTTGATATGAGAAGGTTAAAAGATGCTGCCTATTTTCATGATATAGGAAAAATTGCACTAGATAAAAGCTTATTGAACAAAAGCAAGACTTTTAATGAAGAAGAAATGAAAGCAATAAAGCAGCACGCTGTTTTAGGATATAGAATATTAAACAGTTTTGATGAAACTATAGATTTAGCAGAAGTCATACTAGCACATCATGAAAGATGGGATGGTTCTGGATATCCAAAAGGACTCAAGGGTGAAGAGATTCCAAGATTAGCAAGAATTATTGCTGTGGTGGGGTACTACGATTTCATGATAAATAGAAAAGAAATGGATAAAGAAGAAGCAATTGAAGAAATCAAGAAGCAATCTGGAATTAAGTTTGATCCAGAAGTTGTAGATATGTTTTTTAGCATGATTACAAGAAGTAATTAATATCTAGGATTTAAGAATATGATCTGTCACAAATCTGAAAAAGAAGTCAGGCAACCTAGGAAGTCAATTAAATAATTTGAGCCTGGTTCCATTTTTCATAACATTAGCAAATAGGATTACCTAGAAGGACAGAGAGTCTAGACTTTCTGTCCTTTAGTTGTTAGGATATACATAAGTAATTAATTGACAGATAAGCCTTAGGATTTAAGGAGAGGAATAGATGACTGTATATGAAGTATTAAAGACGTATTTCGGATATGATGAGTTTAAGTCAGGTCAAGAAAAGCTAATAAAAGGAATCATGAATGGTAGAGACGTCTTAGGAATAATGCCTACTGGGGGAGGAAAGTCTCTTTGCTACCAATTGCCAGCTATCATTTTGGATGGCATAACAATAGTGATTTCACCTTTAATATCGCTGATGAAGGATCAAGTTGACTCCTTAAATGAGATAGGAATAGCGGGGACTTATATTAATAGTACACTTGACCAAGATGAGCTTGTAGACAGACTTAAGGACATAAGAAATAATAAATATAAAATAGTATATGTAGCACCAGAACGTTTAAACACAGGGTTTTTTAAGAGTCTAATAAGCGATATAGAAGTTTCCGTAGTTGCAATTGATGAAGCACACTGCATAAGCCAGTGGGGACATGATTTTAGACCTAGCTACTTAGAAATACCTACATTTATAGATTCATTTAAAAAAAGGCCAGCAGTTGCAGCTTTCACAGCAACGGCTACAAAGGAAATTATAGAAGAAATCAAACGTCTAATTAGATTAAATAACCCCTTAGAGTCCATTATAGGATTTGATAGACCAAACCTATTTTATCAAGTTGTAAAGGTAAGCAATAAATTTTCATATTTATTAGATTATCTAATAAATAATTTCCAAGAGGAATCAGGAATAATTTATTGCGCCACAAGAAAGACAGTAGAGTCCTTAACTAAAAAGCTTAGAGAAGCAGGAATATCTGCCACCCCATACCATGGTGGAATGGGGTCAGATGAACGACAAAACAATCAAGACGACTTTATATTCAATAGGTCTAGGATAATTGTAGCAACTAATGCATTTGGAATGGGAATTGACAAGCCTGATGTTAGATTTGTGATTCACTACAATATGCCAAAAAACATGGAGGCATATTATCAAGAGGCGGGAAGAGCAGGCAGAGACGGAGATAAGAGCCACTGTATATTATTATACTCACCATCAGATATAGTAAAACAAAAGCTCATAATACAGAGCGAAACCCTATCTCATGAACGAGGGGAAATATTATATAAAAACCTTCAATATTTAGTTGATTATTGTAACACAAATGAGTGTTTAAGAAATTCCATACTTACCTACTTCGATGAGAACACAGAAAACACAAACTGCAGTAATTGTGGAAACTGTCTAGACCAATCAGAAATGATGGATGTTACAGAAGAAGCACAAAAAATACTTTCTTGTATATATAGAACCAATGAAAGATATGGCTTATCTACTATAATACAAGTTTTGAGAGGCTCAAAGAATAAAAAAGTGTTGGACTTTAATCTTGATAGAGTCTCGACATATGGAATAATGACAAATTATAGTGAGATTGCAGTAAGAGAGATTGCCATGACTTTAGTTTCAAAAGGATATATTAATATAACACCAGACAAGTATCCTATTATGAAGTTAACCTCAAAATCTGGAGAAGTATTAAAAGGTATAGCAAAGGTTCATCATAAGAGACATTTAGTTGAGAGAAAAGACTTAGTCAAAGAAAAAGAAGAGCAAAGGAAAAAAGATGGGAATCAAAATTATGATAATGAGCTATTTGAAAAACTTAGAGAACTAAGATATGAGATTTCCAGCGAAAAGAAAATAGCTCCATTTATGATTTTCCACGATTCTACACTAAAAGCAATTGCATCACATTATCCAATGAATAAAGAGGAGCTTTTAACAATAAGTGGAGTAGGTCTTAAGAAATATGAAAGCTATGGGGAAAGCTTTATAACCTTGGTCAATGATTACTGCATTGAAAAGGACTTAAATATTGATGAGATCAGAGGCACAGAAAAGGGACAATTAAGTCTGAAGAAAGCTAATGGAGATAAAAGCAAAAAGGAAAAAGCTGCAGACAAGTACAAGAACACATATAAATATTACCTTGAAGGCCTGTCATTAACAGAAATAGCTGAGAAAAGAAATCTTACCATAAGTACAATAATTGAGCACTTGAAAAAGTATGATAAAAACAGACAATTAATTGACTGGTCAATATTTATTTATGACCCTTCAAAAGAAGAAAAAATACTAAATGCAATAAAGGAAGTTGGTTTAGAAAAACTAAAATCAATTAAGGAAGCATTGGCAGAAGAGATTAGCTATGATGATATAAAAATAGTTATAGCTAAGAATGGGTTGGAGTAAGAGAAAGAATGTTGTGTATTAGGATGATTTAAGGAGAAGTAGAATTATAAGAAAGAGATGATATAAGAAAGAAAAAACATTCATAGAATCAATATAGTCATTACCTATTGACATTAACAACGCGCAAAGCTTTATTCTAAGTTTAGAGAGGTGATGTGCAATGCAAAGAATCGGTGAAGTAGCTGCAATTTATAATGTTTCTAACAGAACCCTGCGTTATTGGGAAGAGTCAGGCATTAGGTATCGTTTTGGAAAGACTTATTCAGATACTTAAGACTCAAGGGGACTTAAATCAAATATTAGAATATATTGATGAATCTGAAAACTCTGCCATTCTTAAGCTAAAGGATGCACTTCAAATTGTACTCTTAGAAAAGAATAGTGACATGTCGGGAAGTACAAGTTACAGTAATAATGATGTGAGAATTGTGAATTTACCAAGAATGATCTTTGCAAGTTGCTCAGCTGTAAGTGCCACTCCAGAAAATGATTGCTGGCAAAAGATTTACAGTCTTGTTGTTGAACATTCTCTGGATCAAAAACCTGGGTTTAGGCATTTCAGATTTGGATTTAACAATTCACAAGGAGAATATGGCTATGAAATGTTGGTGGTAGTACCAGAAGACTTCAAAGTACCTGGACCATTCACTCGTAAGGAGTTTAATTGCGGACTCTTTGCGGCACTACCAACATATCTGACCATTATAGGAGAACGCTGGATCAATTGAATGAATGGCTGCATGAAAATGAGGAATATGAATTAGATTGGCAACCAGAAATACTGAGGGATTACCTAGAAGAGTGTATTGACTATAAAATATTTTCATCGAAAAAGCCGAGGATTCTAAGAAGCAACTTGATCTTTTAATTCCAATCAAGAGGATACCTGAAGTCAAAGGAGAGAGGTATCCTGGTATTCAGGAAATAGAATTAGAGTTGGAGCCAAAGAAGGTATTACTTCCAGAGATAGTCCTTGGGGGATGCCTGATCGAGCTAAAGGATAAAAAACTTCCATGGGAAAAGAGTGTTCCATGGTATAAGCTTGCTCGGGCAATATATAAAACCGGTAAGGACTTTGGAAGTAGGATTATAACTGGTAATAATACTTTTACATTAGTTTTGGGTGATACTATACTCCCTCTACCATTTTATGCTACAGGGAAAGAGGGCTTTGCTGCTAGAGTATTTGCTGCAGCAGAGTATATTCAAAAAAACAATATAGATGTAGACCATCAGTACTGTTTAGAAAGAGAATTCCGAAAGGATGGGAGAAATGCTGATAGGATAGAATTATATATTTCATTAGCATGAACGGAAAAGCCAGAAAGGTAAGTTTACAAATGACAAATAAGTTGTGATAAGTGAATAAAATTCTTTGTATTGAGATTAAAAAAAAGACATTTGCCTGATGATGACAAATGTCTTTTGTATTGACATAAGATAATTAAAGTGAGATAATAAGAATATCTTGTCGCTTTTAAATCGACTCTCATTACTATCCAATTATATTATATAACTTTTAAAAAACAATGTCAATAGGTTTTTGAAAAATTTTAATTTCTTCACCAATTATTCCACAATTATTTATTTTAAGGAGGATACACCATGAATAGGAATGACTTTGAATGGCAGAAGGAAAATGAATGGCTGCAAGAAGTACTTCAAGAAGCAAAAAAACAGCTTGTTAAAAATAATGCTTATAAAGAGAATATAAGAAAAGATGCCATTGAAACACAAAAGGAACTGTGGGAAGATATAGGTTCAGTTTCAGTAATAAATGGGATGGATCAGATTGTAGATTTTATGCAATTCGTCAATATTATGAGAATGCAAAAGAGAAGTCATGAATCAACTAGAAGACTTGAAAAAAAATACGAGAGAATGGTTTTGTCTCCTTATTTTGGGAGAGTTGATTTTTTTGAAAATGGAGAAGACAAAACAGAGAAGTATTATATAGGAGTTTCAAACCTCATTGACGATAACCTTGACTTTTTCGTATACGATTGGAGAGCGCCGATTTCCAGTATGTTTTATGATTACGAGATTGGAGAAGCTAATTATACATGTCCAGAAGGGATTATAGAGGGAAAACTTACTCTTAAAAGACAGTACAAAATAAATGAGGGTAAAATGGAATTTATGTTTGATAGCAATCTTAAGATAGACGATGAAATACTACAAGATATTTTGAGCAAAAGCACTGATAATAAGATGAAGGCCATAGTAACAACTATTCAAAGAGAGCAGAACAAAGTAATACGTAATGAAGAATACAAAAACCTCATTGTTCAAGGTCCAGCAGGAAGTGGGAAAACCTCTGTTGCTCTTCATAGAATTGCCTATCTCCTATATAAGCATCGTGAAAGAATAACTCCCCAGAATATAGTAATATTTTCACCTAATGAGATTTTTAATGACTATATCTCCAATGTACTACCAGAACTTGGAGAAGATAATATGTATCAGACAACATTTAAAGAATATATGCATAAGGCTTTAGGAGGCAAATTTAAGAAAGAAGATTACTGTGAAATGATGGAATATATCTTATCTTCAAAAAATAAATTAAGCTACCAAAATAGAATCAAGAATATAAAATATAAGTCTGCTATAGAATTTGTGGATATATTAAAGCGTTATGTGGATTATATTGAAAAAACAGATAGAGACTTTGTGGATATTAATTTTGGAGACCAGTTAGTAGTCTCAGCTGAAGATCTCAATGAACTGTTTTATAATGATTATACAAGGCTTCCATTGAAAAGAAGGCTTAAAAAGATAAAAGAAAGGATTTTATTCCTTATAGAACCTTATAAGAAACAAAGAATAGCAGAAGTTACTGATGAGCTTTGGGATTCAGGTTCTTATTTTGATGAGGTAGAGGTAAGTCAGAAAAGCTTTGCTATTGTAAGGGATGAAATGAAGGAAATATATAGTGAGCTCGCTAGAATAACAAATTTTAACCTGCTAGGCATTTATAAAGACCTTATTAGGGAGCTAGAATTCTTTTCTAAAGGTTTAAATATTCAATACTGTAATGAGGAAATTAAGAGGATAAAAGGCTATACTCTAGACAAATTAAATGCTCAAGAGCTTAATTATGAAGATCAGCCTCCGCTTTTATATCTAAAAATTGCATTGGGAGATATGTCAAAAAACTCTGAAATTAAGTATGTTATTATTGATGAGGCTCAGGACTATACACCGCTTCAGTATGAAATACTCCATCAACTTTTTGAGTCTGCAAATATGACCATGTTAGGTGATTTAAATCAATCCATCAATCCTTTTATGAATGTAGGGGACTATAATAATATTTCTCATATATTCCCTGAGAGCAATACTTGCCTAATAAACTTAACTAAAAGCTACAGATCTACGATGGAAATCACTAAATTTTCAAGAAGGCTACTCAATAATGTAATTGCTGATGAATGTGTAGAAAGAGATGGAGATAAACCTTTACTTCTTGGATTTTTAGAAGAAAAAGCTATAAAAGAAAGACTTGTTGAGGATATAAAAATATATAAGGAGAAGGGCTACAAATCCATTGGAGTAATAACAAGAACTGTAAAGGAAGCAGATGAAGTGTATAATTTCTTAAAAGAACAGGTTCATGTTAAGGCTATAATGAAGGATGATGATGAATATGTTAGTGATACCTTGGTAATACCAGCTTATCTTGCTAAGGGGTTAGAATTTGATGTTGTGCTTATCTACAATGCAGGAAATGAAAACTATAACTGCGAAGAGGAAAGGCTATTGCTTTATACTGCCTGTACTAGAGCGCTTCACATCTTATGTGTATACTATTGTGGAGAGTGCACGCCATTGTTGAAGGAAGCTATTAAATAGAAAGTTCAGATACAAGCTAATTACCTGAATACCATAACGAGTTAAAGAGAACTGTCAGGCTGGGGGTGCCATGGGGACGTACCGTCCCCTTTGACTTCTCCCCATTGACTTCTATAGTGATAAATCTCTTTTGTTAAAGATTGCAATTCCACTGCCATACAAAAGTATTGCAATTAAAGCAAATGAAACCATTCCAAAGTATGCAAAGCTTTCTCCAGATATTAATTTATCTGGATCAAAGAGTGCATATAGTGACAGGTTGCCAATCCAGCTAAACTTATCTCCTGCATTTCCAAGCATCTGGAATACTAAAAAAGCTACAGGTATGCCTATTCCAAGTCCAAGACTAGTTTTGCTTTCGTTAGATACACAGGAAGCTAAGAAGCCAATTCCACCAATTGTATAATACATTAGCAGTGCGTAGATGTTTATAAAAATGAATTTTCCAATTTCTAATTGACCTGGAAATAATTTTTCAGCGACTAGTATGGAGAATGTCGTTGCTATAGTAAATAGTAATGTTATTGAAGCCAAGCTAAATACTGCTTGTGTTATAGCAATTTTAATACGAGAATTTGGGGTTGCCAATAGGTATGCCATACTACCCTTATCAATATGACTGCCAATTATTTTATGATTTATTACAATAGAGACTACCATCGGTATGAAAAGTACTAGAAATCCATATATATAGCTGGTAATAAAGGTTAATAGATTTGTACCCATATCTCCAAATCCAAAGGCGTTAATCATAGATTCAGGAAATGTTTTGAGCATTTCATTCAGCCTATCCGCGCCTTCTGGATCAAACATTGATATGATAACTGTTAGGTAAAAACAAAAAACACAAGTCATAGTAATCCAAATAGTACGACTAGCTTTTATGTTAACCTTAAATAGGGTCCAAGACATAT
>JBBAFY010000002.1:0-102534 GCA_041655135.1 Tissierellales bacterium | reverse complement strand
ATAGAATTTAAGCTTTTCATCTGTATTCTTAGTATTATGAATAGCATATCTTGAAATCCTTGCTACATTATATGCAATGTTTTCTGGATAGTTTCTACTGAGTTCCTTCTCTCCCATAATTATTTTGATACCATAAAAAGGGAGGATGTCCTTGTAATAATCATATACATTAGGTGCAACCACCACAGTTTTATGATTAACAGGATGAAGTACTATATCAGGATGGTAAGAAATAGAATCATATAGTTCTTCACATTTACATGTTTCTATTACCCTTACACCATATTTACTTAAGTTATCTTTGATTTTATGACTAGCTCTCCCATCTATAATGGCTATATTTGCTTTATTTAGAGGAACAAAGGGGTTTTTGTACATTATCATCAATCTCCTATTTCCTATTTCCTATTAATTATTATCATATATACCACAATAATGACTAAAAAATACAAAAAACAAAAAAGTCTTCTATTAAGAAGACTGTATTGTAAAATTTATGGAGGCGACACCCAGATTTGAACTGGGGGTAAAGGTTTTGCAGACCTCTGCCTTACCGCTTGGCTATGCCGCCGATTTGAAGTTAAAGCAGTTTCACAACACAAATTCATTTACTTGATACTCTCGTAAAAATTAGTGTTAATTGTGAATTACCTAACTGCAACTTACTCTTGTTCGTCGGGTTAGGTCAGTTTGGAGCGGAAGACGAGATTCGAACTCGCGACCCTCGCCTTGGCAAGGCGATGCTCTACCACTGAGCCACTTCCGCATACTGGTGCCCAGAGGCGGAATCGAACCACCGACACGGGGATTTTCAGTCCCCTGCTCTACCTACTGAGCTATCTGGGCATATTTTTTCTAGCGACAGATTTCAGTATATAATATTTTTGATTCAATGTCAATAGACTCGTCAGTTTAATTGCTCCCAGTATTGGCGCTGTATACAGCCCACTTCAATCTTCATTACCAAACTTTTTATTGTGTATCCGATTTATCAATTAAGCTTCTAAGTTCTTCTCTATCAAAATGATATTTCTTATTGCAAAAATGGCATATTAGCTCTGCTTCCCCATCATTTTCAATTATATCCTCTAATTCTATTCTTCCAATAGCTATAAGTGCCTTTTGTATCCTTTCAACAGAACAGTCACAGGTTAGTTCCACTGAAATTTTATCTTTGATAGCCATATCAAAGCCTCTACACACATGATATAGAATGTCTTCTGGGGTTAAGCCCTTTTCAATTAATGAGGATATGGGTTCAGTATTTGCTATATTGCCCTCAAGTCTATCTATTGCTTCTTCACTTGCATCAGGTAGTACTTGAATCATATACCCGCCTGCAGCTTTAATAGAAGTATCTTTATCTACTAAGACTCCCAGTGCTACTGCTGATGGCTGTTGTTCAGAATAAGCATAATAGTTTGCCATATCCTCAGCAATTTCACCAGTGACTATATCAGATTGCCCTATATAAGGTTCTTTTAACCCATAGTCTCTAATTACTGTGACTTTACCGTTTTGTCCAACTGCACCACTAACATCTAGTTTGCCATTACTTTTTAAAGGCAATTCAACAGTAGGATCACCTACATAACCTTTTACTTGTCCTTTGCTATTGGCAACAGCCAGCACTGTACCTATTGGTCCTCCACCCTTCAATTGAATAGATACTGTCTCTTTTTCGTTTTTAAGCATTGCACCCATAATAATTGCTGCAGTCAATGTACGACCTAATGCAGCAGATGCTGTAGGCGTCATATCATGTATATTTCTAGCATCATTAACTAAAGCTGTAGTATTTGCTACAAAAACTCTTATATTACCTTCTTTATCTATAGCTCTTATAACATTGTCTTGCATGAATATCCTCCTGTATAATTCTATAAGTTGTTATAATATATATTATACCTAATAGAATAAAATTAACCAAAAAAAATGAAAGCCCCATTAGGGGCTATGCTACCGTCAGAAAACTATATATATATAAAGTTTAATGTAATAGTCAATTATAGTTTTGTAACATTTGTAGCTTGAGGTCCTTTTTCACCTTGAACTATTTCAAATTCAACGTTTTGTCCCTCATCTAATGTTTTGAATCCATCTCCTGAGATAGCTGAGTAGTGAACGAATACATCTTCTCCAGCTTCAGTTGAAACAAATCCATAACCTTTTGTTGCATTGAACCATTTTACTGTACCTTTAACCATTTAAAACATTCCTCCATATACTGAAAATTTGCAGATGAACTACTTATGTACATCTACTACCATTGCTAGTTTATCATATGAAAATATCTTTGTCAATTAATATTCCCATCTAAATCCCTATCTATTCAATTCTATTGACAATACACACTCCCTTATTTTGTAGCTAAAAAAACCAATCTTTCGGTTTCGCTGGTAAGTGGTTCATTAGAATATCCATTAAATACATTTAGTATACTAAAACCAGACTTTTTTAGAGCATTCTCAATCTCATAAAAAGTATAGGCTCTTTCAATATGGATTTCATCAAACCTTTTGTATAAACCTTGTTCCTTAATAAAAAATGTTATAAAAAATTCACAAGTGTTATTTTCTTCATCATAATCATTCTCCCACACATAGAAAACATCTTCTCTGTCTTCAACAAAAATATTATTACCTATAATTTCTTTTAACTTATAATAGGAGTTTACGTCAAAGACAAATATCCCCCCTGGCTTTAAATGAGAGTATACATTATCAAAAGTCTTTATAAGGTCAGAATAGTCTAATATATAGTTTATGCTATCACATACGGATATAATCATTTCAAAATCCTTATTAATACTAAATTCGGTCATATCCTGTTTAAGCAACTGAATATTATTGTATGAACCTAGCTTATCGTATGCAAGGGATAGCATATCCTCTGATAAATCAAATGCAGTTACATCATATCCTTCTCTGCATAAAAGCTCAGTTAAACTTCCAGTACCACAACCCATTTCTAAAATATCATGAGGCCTTTTTTTATAAGTCTCTAAGGTAGAATTTATAAAATTCATCCAACTAGCATAGTCTATATCGTCCATCAACTTGTCATAGATCTGTGCAAATTCCCTATATGCATCCATATTGTTATCCCCTTTTCTTAATCTCACAAAACTCCTAAATGCCTATTATATTTTAATATAGTTTTATGAAATATTCAACTGTTAGGTTGCACACTTTTACTGAATGCCAGCCAGAATTATTTTATCACTTCTCATTTTTAACATTTTTTCTGCTTCGTACTGTCATTATCCCACCTATTCTACCTGTTTCCTTTGCAGTGAGTCCCCCCCATCCAACTTCATTAATCTTGTCCATAAGTCCTAATTCATTTGCTATCTCATATTTCATTTTATCTTGTGGTGTTTCAATTTTTATTTTTCTATTTTTCATGAATCAAATTCCTCCTTTTAGCTATTATTTGATAAAAGAGAAATTTTATTCTTATACAATTATAGACAAAGTTGTTAACTAATTTAAATAATTATTAAGATTGCTTAAAAGTTAACAGAATTACTTGATTTGTTTTTATCTTGTATGATAAACTAGGGCATGTGAAAGTTACAGCTTTCTCAATCCCCCTTTAATATATATTTGTATATATTAAAATAAATATAAAGGACCTACTGCCCCAAGTAGGTCCTTTGTTTTTTAGCTAGGTATAAATAACTTGCCTAAACCAAAGTTTTCAAAATTTTTTTAATTCTACATTTTAAAATACAAATAGGTTGAATAAATAAAAATAATTATTACTACAAGTACTGGAATAAATGAAATTATACCTTCCTTAGTATCACTTACTAATTCTCCTTCTGTAGTTATATCTACTTGGCTATTGATATTAGACTCATAACATTTATCTTTATTACCTAATAATCTCAATAGAAAGAAAACAATCACTCCACAAATAGCCGCTATAAAACCAATACCAACAGCCCCTATTATCATAGCAGTTGTGTCAGAAATGACTCCCGAAGCAGCTACATCTGTAGCTAGTTCTGGATCTACGTTAATTTTAGTTACTAGCATCCCTAATAGTAGCGCAAAAGCATTGTTAGCTGTGTGAGCAATTATAGAAGAAAAAATACTGTCTGTTTTGTACACCATATATCCGAATATCAGCCCCAAATAAATAGGTCCAAGAAGGTTTTGAATATTGAAGTGAAATAATCCAAACAATACTCCAGAGAGCAAAATGCTTAGCTTCATGCCTTTTTTTTCATATGCCTTCATTATAAATCCTCTAAACATAACTTCTTCGCAAATACCTGCTGATAATGCTACTACTATAAGTCCAATAATCATTTCCTGGCCACTCTCAGGTATAGGAACAAGGTTAGCACTTACCTTTCCAAAATAGTTTAGAACTATTAACATTAGATAATTAAAAAATACTCCAATTGGATAGGAGAAAACCACTATAAGTGGAATAAGAAAAACTTGGTTCATAGAAATCTTATTAAGTCTCAAAACTTTTTTGAGATTATAGCCTCTCATTTTTAAGTAAAATATTGTTGGTGCTAGTATTATTATGTATTCAGTCACCAATAACCCCGAATACACTCCTTTACTCTGAGCATATGAACCTAAGGTTAATAAAATCACCCCAATAAATAAATAGAAAAAATTAGCCTCAAGTATTGAAGGTCTTGAATTTTCTTTAATCATCAATTATCCCCCCGAAAGTAAATAAATTCTATCCTCTATTCTATCATTGATTCATTGCTAATTTCAATTAATTATTAGTATAATCTGTATCTTTTTATTGACTATGGTAATATATTGTATTTAAAGAGACAGAAAAAAAGAATATCTTTTGCCAATCTTAGAATCCAAAATTAATAGGAGGGGTGTAATGACTTTATTTAAGGGTTCAGGAGTCGCAATAGTTACACCTTTCAAAAATAACCGAATAAACTTCAATAAACTGGGTGAATTACTTGAATGGCACATAAAAGAGCACATTGACGCCACAATTATCTGTGGTACCACAGGTGAAGCAGCTACAATGACAGATGCAGAAAAGGTAAATACAATAAGATTTACAGTTGACATGGTCAATAAAAGAATTCCTGTTATAGCTGGTACGGGAAGCAACAATACTCAACATACAATAGATATGAGCAAAAAAGCAGAAGAAGTAGATGTTATAATAGATTTTTCTAGACCTGAAGCCTTAGTTGGATTATTAGCTTATGCTATAAAAACTAAGACTCCATTGATAATAGCAACCACAGGACTATCAAAAAAAGATTTAGATAAAATAATGGAAGGATCAGCAGATATTGAGATTGTTGAAAAACATCATGATTTAAAAATTGATGCCACAAGTGGCACAGCCTACTTAATTGCAAATCAAATAAAAAGCAGCTTAAAGATTCATAGAGATTATGTATTAGGTAGACATTCTAAAACAGAAAAAAGAAGTAATAATGAGATTGGAATCCATGCAATACGTGGTGGCACCATAATAGGTGATCACACTGTAATATTTCCTGGTGCTGATGAGGTTTTTGAGATATCACATAGGGCCCTATCTAAGAACATATTCGCATTAGGGGCCATTAAAGCTGCTAAATTTATAGCTAATAAAGAACCTTCCTTTTACAATATGGATGATTTGATGCAAAACTATAAATGAAATAATAAAGAGCTGATTTTCTTTAATCAGCTCTTTATTATTAATTAATCGACAAATGAAAAAATATAAGGAATATTCCTGTAATAATCTCCGTAATTCAATCCGTAACCTACAATAAATAGATCTGGTATAGCAAAGCCAACATAATCAGGTGTAATCTCAGTTTTCCTTCTTTCAGGTTTATCAAGCATTACACAAGATTTAATACTATTAGGGTTTTTCATTTTTAGATGATTTAATATTTTCTCCATAGTTAACCCACTATCCATAATATCATCAACAACTAAAACATCTCTGCCTTCTATATCATCTTTAATATCACTTATAATGCTAACTTGTCCTGATGATTCTTCGCCATGGCCATAACTTGCAGTAGTCATAAACTCTATTTGTGTAGGTAATTCAATGGCCCTAACTAAATCCGCTGCAAAAATAAAACTCCCTCTCAAGAGAGATATAACAACTAATTTTTTACCTTCGTAATCCTTGCTTATTTGTTGACCAAGCTCATTAACCTTATCTTGGATATCGTCAACAGAAAATAAAATTTTTTGTTGCTTATTTGTAATCATAAAAATTCAACCCCTTTAGGTATAAAGTATGAAATTAAATAATAACAATCCTATCTATATAAAATTTATTCTAAACCATATGTTTTACTTTGTCAATAACATCATATTTGTAAGCTTATAATAGGACTGTTATTAATAATTTTTCTTTTGATCTTTAAAAAAAAAGATCAAAAAGAAGGATTATTGAAACATATATAGAATGTATATCAAACGTAAATTTTTTTACTTTTATTTTATGTTTTTACTTTTATGTATTTTTTGATGGAATTTGGACTATATTTATAATACAGTTAAAAACAATTTGTATTGGAGTTGATAATCATGCGCATAGTGAACAGCATTAAGGAAACAGAACAAAACTTAGCCGATCTTTCTATGCTATTTATTTCCTTATTTGATAAAATTAAAGCAGAAGGTATTATTAGTCAAGAAGAATATGATATTCATACTTTATTAAAAAGAGAATTTTTGCATAAAATAGGCTCTACACACATTAGCTAGTTAGTTATTTTATTGCCTTATTAATTGTCTCAACATCTTTTGAATTTAAGCAAAATATCTGAAATATTTTTTCGTCTAATAAGTGATTTAAGTAATCCCTCTCTTTTTTATGCTTAATAATTTTTTTTGTATTATCATCGCTCATAGCGTTTATTTTTATGTTTAAAAACATAATTTTTTCTACTATCTCTCCGACATTCTGCTGAAATATTTTATTTGGAATAATCAATGGACTGTACTGAATATGAAATATCTTAAGCTGCGGAAATAATTTTCCCTCTTCTCTTATAAGAGTGCTGTATAAAAAATGAAAAAGTTTTGAGTTTAGTAATGCTAGTATGTATTTTATATCTATTATATTCTCATATTCATTCCTAATTACCAATGAGTAAAGAGTATTTAAAATATAAAATCTGTCATTATCATATGAGCAAATAAACTTGTCTGAAGTCTGTCTTATAATTAACTTTTCTTTGTAAATCATGTCTTCTCTCATGAAAGTTGCATATTCGCCTTTACTCTTATCAATTATACTTTTATCATCAATGAAATACAAACCAGACCATTTATGGTAAAATTTATGGACATTTTTTCCTAGCAAAACCTTTTTGGCATTTGGTATATTCTCATCTTTAGTAAGCAATTTCTTTCTAATATTCCCTGTAGCTATCCCTGCAACTACTTCTGCTACATCAAATACTTTCATGTCACAACTTTTATATATCTTTTCCCTTAGCTTAAAAGTTTCTTCGGTGGAGTCAATATCAAAAACATTCAAGAGTGTATTCTCATAAAATCTTTGAGGAACTTTTTTATGCTCTTTATTATTGATATCTCTTCTTTTATCTTCACTACTAGAGATGTTTTTGCATATAATATAATTATCTGCTTTACCAGTGACCTTTTGTAGTGAAATAATAATCATGTTCATTCCTACGTCTTCAAAAATGCCTTCCCCTAAGTTGGTAATGTTCAAAATTGATGAATTTTTTAATATGAATTTTCTAATAGGAGCAAAATTGTTGTTAGTCAAAAGGTTCCCTGGCACAATAAAATAAAGGTGTCCATGTATATTAAGAGATAATAAAGCCCTCTCAATAAAAAGGCCATAAATATCAAATCTTCCTACAGCAGTAATAAAAATTTCTTTAAGATAATCTTTATCAAAATACTTATTTAGGCCTCTATTTTCTAAATATGGAGGATTGCCGATAATTAAATCATAACTACATTTATTCGAATATGATTCTGATAAAAAATCATTATTATGTAAGTTGAATTTTAGATCTATAATTTGTCCAGTTATAATGAACACTTTGATTATCAACAGGTTCATACAAATCTCAATTGCTCTAGGATCTATATCTATGCCATGCAAATTATTTTGGATAATGTATCTACATACATCTGCACTCTTATAATTAGTTTTCTCTAGGTAATGCTTGTATAATGCATCAAATAAATATAACAAAAACACACCACAGCCACAAGCAGGCTCAAGTATTTTAAAATTCTCTATCTCTTTACATTGATTCAGAGATTCATTAACTAACTTATTTACCATATGTTCTACTATCCATTCTGGTGTGTAATAAACCCCATATTTTTCTTTTTTATCATGCCTTTTTCCTACTAAATACTCATACACTTTAGATAAAACCATATGGTTCTCCCATAACCTTTTAAATTCTATATCGTCAAGCATAGAGTATATTCTGCACCCTTCTACCTTTAATAGCTTCTTAGTCCATAGGGAATTTATATGTTCACTTTGTATTCCATTCCCCTTAAAAGTAAGTAAGATTGCAGAATAAATTATACCCTCTTCTATTATGCCATATTGCCGTGTAGAGTATAAGGCAAATATCTTTTCTATTTTATCTATTAAAGGTTTCATATACCTTATCCCCTTAATATCAATTTTTTTTGTGAGTCATAAGTTTTTTTATCTCTTTTAACTCTACAAGTATCCTATTTAATGAATACTGAATGCTTACTAAAATAATTAATAGAATAAATATAACTACTATTTTATAATCCATCAAATCACCTCAATAAGATTATATCAAAAAACAAGACCTTTTAAAGGTCTTGTTTTTTTACTTCTCTATTATTATCTTCTCTTACAAATTCGAGCTTTGAAATAGAAACCTCAAATGCTACCCTGTTATGAACTTCTCCTTCACCTGTTCTCTTCTGATATTCTCGGCTTTGTATCCTCCCCCATAGTCTTATATGGTCACCAATCTGAAGTTTTTCACAAAATCTAGCATTCCTTCCCCAAGCGATACAAGGTATGTAATCTGATTTATTATAAGGCCTATTTACTGCTACTAGTAAGTCTGTTATCTCTCTACCAAACGGAGTTGTCCTGTAAATAGGTGCTTTACATATGTATCCATCTAGATAGATTTCATTTGGTCTTTTAAGTAATTCCGCAAGTTCCGATTCGTTTTCAGGAACTCTTGCATCCCTTGCAAAAATTGTTAATACTAGTTTATTGCTACCATTTAAATATCTGTTATAAGACCTTAGCTGTCCCTCTACTACTACATCTGCTCCAGGCTTTATATCCATATTAACTATAAGCCTTTCTGAAATTGTGATTGGCAACACGTCAGAATAGTCACTTAATCTAGGAACTTCTAAATCAAAAGAATAAAAGCCCTCTCCATACATTTCATGACTAAACTCCTTTTCATTAAGTATCTTGCCCACTACGGTTATTGAATTAGTATCAATCACCTTGTCAGCCATAAACCCCCACTCCCCTTCCTATTCTTATGTTTTTTTAATCTAAAATATGTTTATTCCAAGTTGTATAATAATATGTATTTTTTTAGATCATTAGTAAAATAAAAACATAAATAATATGAAAATATATCTCTATATTGTTAATTAGACACAAAAAGAAAAATTCCTTCTGGTAATAACAATAAATTATGGGTTTCATCAGCTAATAGAAAAGAACCCACATATATAACATATAGGTTCTTTCCAGCAAAACTACTTATTGAATTTATAATCAATTTATATTACCTAAGCATACTTCTAACCAATCTCTTGCCTTCATCCATACCTTGGGCTCCTAACAATAATATCAAATCATTTTTTTCTGCTATTTTTAATGCCCCCTGCAGTGACTCCTCAAGTTTTTCATTTATTATATAATTGTTACCCATTTCATCTAGAATCTTCTTGTATACTAAAACTTCAGCTTCTCTTACTCTATCCTCTTCAATTGTTGTATCTCGACTAAGAGTTAAAAATATTTTTGCATTTTTTATAGTATCGCACCATGAGGCTAATACCTTAGCATTGTTCCTATTAATTTGCACTCCTCGATTTCCTCTTATAGCGTTTACTATAATTAATTTATTGAAATCAATAGATTGTATAGCTTCAAAAACAACTTCATACCCCTGTGGATTGTGACAAAAGTCATCTATTATTAAACAATCCTTATTGTAAACTATACTTAATCTCCTATCTAATCCAGAAAATTTACTTATAGACTCTGCTATAGTATTAGCTTGTATTCCAAAGCATAAGGCTCCACTTATAGCCGCCAATGAATTGTATATATTATGCCTACCTATTAGATTTATAGATATAGGTACTTCCATAGGCTCTATTTCTACATTATTTATAGATGTTAATCCTCTTTGTATACATAAATTAAAGTTAATGATTTCCTGTAACTTCAAACTAGATGCCGTTATACTAGATTTAGAATTTAGTCCATATGTAAGTGCTAATGTATTTGTATTTCCCTCTATGAGCTTTAAACCTTCTTTATCATCTAAATTAATTATTGAGATGCCATTTACTTTTAATGAATCAAATAGTGTTTTTTTTGACTTTATATAATCACTCTTAGTTTTGTGAAAATTCATATGGTCGATGCCAATATTGGTATGTATAGCTATATCAAAGTCTAATCCATAAACTCTTGCTAGCTTTAAACCATGAGAAGATACCTCCATAATTGCTACTTCAACATTTTGATTTACCATTTCATTTATTTCATAGAATAAAGTCTCTGGCTCTGGTGTTGTTAATTTTGTGGGTATATGTTTTTCACCATACTTAATACCTAATGTTCCTATAACTCCTGTCCTAAATCCAGCGCTTTTAAGTATATGCTCTAAAATATATGAGGTAGTAGTCTTACCATTGGTTCCAGTTATGCCTACTAGAATAAGCTTTTTAGATGGATAATCAAAATACTTATTCAATAGCTCAGCTAACTTTTTTCTTGAGTCTTCTGCTTTTATCACTGGTACTCCATAAATCTTATTAAAATTTTCAGTGTAAATAATACTTGCTCCTTTTCTTATAGCTTCAGGTATATACTGATTGCCATCTTTTCTTGATCCTTTAATAGCAATAAAGGCAAAACCCTCTTTAACTTTTCTCGAATCACATGTAACACCTGTAATGTCTATTCCATCTATTTTCATCATCCCAGCTCTCCTTCTAGAGTCTATAAAAAAATAGATACGTTAATAAATCCTATGACTATAGGTTTACCTTTACATGTTTTTTTATGTAACTGTAGATGCTAAGCATACTTATTCCCAATAATTCCAATAATATTTTCTTGAAATAGACAAAGAATAATAAAGAGGTGATACAATGAAAAATAAGATAATTTCCCCCAATGCAAAACAAGCTTTTCAAAGCTTTAAAGAGGAAATAGCTAGAGATATGACACCTGATTTTAGAGACAGAGATGATCATATTACTAAAATGATGGAAAATGAGACCACAGATAAGTATACTCAACTAGGTAGGTCATAATAATCAGTCACAAAGATCAAATTAAAAAGCAGTAAAGTAAGGCTAAAAGTCTTACTTCACTGCTTTTTAATTTGCTTCCCGCTATTATCCATGTAGAAATTATCCCTATATATTAGCTCTGATATAGGTACTATATTGTAACCTTCAGCTTGGAGCTTTTCTAATATGATAGGTAAGTATTGAGATACATATTTAGCATTATTGTGGAAGAGAACTATTGAGCCATTCTTCACATTTCTGGTAACTCTATCTACAACTGGTTGCACACCGTATTCCTTCCAATCAAGAGAATCCACATCCCATTGTATCACGAAGTATCCATTGTCTCTGCATACCTCAATTAGTCTATTATTATAATCACCGAAAGGCGGTCTAAACAATGTTGTTCTCTTCCCTGTAATTTCTTTTATGCTATCTTCTGTTGTTTTTAGCTCTTTAATTATTTGAATCTCATCTAACTTAGACATATATGGATGATTCGATGAATGATTTCCAATTTCATGGCCTCTTCTATCTATTTCCATAACCACATCAGGATGTTTTTTTACCCAAAAATCAACAAGAAAAAAAGTAGTTTTTACATTATACTGGTCTAAGGTATCTAAAATATCAAAGGTAAACTCCGTGCCCCAAGCGGCATCAAAGCTTATTGCTATCTTTTTCTCAGAAGTATCAACATAATATATTGGCAATTCTTTAGCAGGTGCAAAAACGCTTTCTATTCCATTTTCCTTTATAACTCCGGTAAACATAATAGATAGGACTACCAGAAGCAATACTGCTGACACTTTTGTTACAATTTCTTTATTGAAAAAAAATATTTTCATTGTTCCCCTCCTTTAAAAATACTATTATTATAATTTATTCCTATGTTTTAGTATTATTACCTGTAAAAAAAGAAAGCAAAAAATAACTAGTTTTTTACTCTTGAATTTTCAAAATATCTAATAGTTTTTAAACTTTACGTCAAACACAAAAAGTCAATGCTATTATTAAACAATAAAAAAGCTGCGTTATACACAGCTTAATGAATAGATAATACTCTATCCTGCAATTCTATTACTTGGTTGTTCTTAAGAACTTGCTTAGTTCTGTCCCCATTCAATGCATCTAAATAGACTATTTCATCTGGAACAATTTTTATTATGTTTATCCAGTCTTTTTCTATAGCTAGCATTTGTTCATATGGAGCATGCTTTTTAGCTTCATCTACAAAATGTGGGTGCTTTAAGCTAGTATGTGCTTGACCAAATATCTGTACTCCTTTTATTTTCTTATAATCAATATAGTCCGTACTTACTAGTAGACACACATTAGGATTGTCTTGTATGTTATTGAACTTTTCTCCACCAGATGATATCACATATATATCCATGTTATCTCCAGTAAAATATTGTACAGGACTACATCTAGGAATACTATTTCCACAGGTAGCTAATGATGCTAAATTGTTTTCATTTAGAAAATTTGTGATTTCTTGCCTTAATTCAATGGTATTAAATCTTTTCTCCATTTTTACACCTCTTTTTTAATATAATCACTTTTATTATTTGCAATAAAAAAAAAATAAACTACTAATATAGAATCAATATAGTTTGTAATAAAGCTTACTTCTTTTTGTATTAGTAAAAAAAAACTATCATATACATTAATATATTAGCTCAAGATTTAAAAGGGGGAATTTGTATTGGTAGATAATATTTACCTTGGTTCGCTTTTAGGTATTATTGGAGGACTTGCTCTATTCTTATCTGGTATTAGGCAAATGTCTAAGTCCTTTGAAGGGATAGTTTCATATAAAATTAGGAATAAAATAGATAAAATTACGTCTAGTAAATTAGGGGGAGTTTTTATTGGAATTTTTATTACTGCACTCCTTCATAGTAGCAGTGCTACAACAATTATTGTCATTAGTTTAGTTCATGGAAACTTATTAAGTATATACAATGCCATTCCAATTATTATGGGAGCAAATATAGGAACCACATTTACTGCTCAATTAATAGCATTTGAGATAAATAATCTTTCAATATATTTCTTTATAGTAGGAATAATACTAATGATTTTACTAAGAAATAAGAAACACCACATAATATGGAAAACCATTTTAGGATTAGCTTTAATCTTTGCAGGTATAGATGTGATTACTTACTCTATATCTAGAATAAAATCTACAGAGTTTTTTTTCAGCCTTATAAAATATTTAAGTAAAAGCAAGGGGGCATCAATATTGGCAGGTTTCATATTGACTGCTGTCATTCAAAGTAGCACCACAGGTATGACAATACTACAGGTAATGACTGCTAGTAATATAATAGGAATTAACTCAGCAATTCTTATTATTTTAGGTCAAAACATCGGTACATGTGTAGATACAGTTATTGGTAGCTTTGCAACTAATAAGGTAGGAAAGCAAGCAGCTATAGTGCATGTTCTCTTCAATGTAATTGGGGTTGTTATTTTCTATTTCATAATTGATTATTTCTGCGATTTTATAGTATATTTATCTCCTGACAATCCATCTAGACAAATAGCTAATGCTCATACGATTTTTAATGTTGTAACGACTATTGTTTTGCTACCTTTTTCTTCAGTGTTATTGAATATTTCACAAAAGATTCTAAAGTAAAAGGAGTAGGAAAACCTACTCCTCATAAATATAAAGCTCTTTGTCCCCTAGCTTATCCTTGTCCACTTTTCCCTCAAACTCCTTTGGTACTGTTACTATGTCAGGATTTCCATCACTTATATATCTTCTTTCTGGTTTTTTATCAAATACTACTAGCCAATCATACATTCCAACGCCATCTACTTTAGTTTCACTAGCTCTAACTCTGTGAATTGCATATGGATCAAATGCTTTATCTATTGGAGATACCGATGGATCCCAGCCTACATTTAATATGGCAATGTTTTCATATGGCTTTCCATCATATTCTCCTTTTTGAAGATATGGATATAGTGATTTATCCTTTGGTCTTGAACCATAGCAAAGTGCGTAAGTATTAACCTTGTAGTCAGTAATATTGCTTTCTAAAAATGCTGCCTGTTTACCTATCAACTCTTGAATCTTGTCAGGCTCATTATTTTTTGACATATCATTATGACCTACTGTATGATTCCCAATATCAAATCCTTTTTCTACTAGGTAATTTAGCTTGTAATCTAATAGGTTTGCTTGTCTAAATGGATTTTCACCAAATACGAAAAAAGTAGCCTTTAACGAAAAATCCGGATGCTCCTTGTTGAATTCCTCTAGGATTCCTACTGCTGAGTTAGGATCAGCTATTTTTTGACCGTCCTTTTCAATAATATTAAAATTGTTTTGATTTCCATCATCAAAGGTAAGCACAACAGGGGTCAATCCAGCTTCAACGCTAATATTATTGTTAACAAAATCTTCAAGGCTAATTGGTCTGTAACCTTTTTCATATAAGGTTTTTAAATCTTTTTTGAAATTCTCTGGTGTTCTGACCCATTCTGCTTCCTCTTCCCCAATATTATGATACATTAGTACCATTATTTGTCCTGCTTCGTTTGGTTTTAGTGACAAATCTATTTTTTCTATTGGATCTATATAAATATTTTCTTCTTCGATCTCCTCTTCTTCAGTTTCCTTATCTTCAGTTTCCTCTTCTTCATCTCCATCATTATTGACTATCCCTTCATTTTGATGAGTTTCATCTGTTGCTATTTGGGCATTATCTGGATTCCCTGTACATCCTATTGCAAGCAATAAAAGAATTAATACAATTGAAATTAACTTAATTTGTTTTTTCATGCATTTTTCCTCCTTTGTAGTTTATATCCTTTTACATAAATTCTTATTTAATCTAATTATATTTCAATTAGGTTGATTAAGCTATATTATAATAATGACAATTCAGTTACAATTACAAGACTTATTGTAAAAACATGTAGAAATTTTCCACATACTGTGTTTGTCTAGTATAAATTACTAGCATATGAAGTTTATTTGCTGGTTATATTATTATTACAACATCAAAATGATGTTGAATTATAAAAAATCTATTTGGAGGGGAAAAATATGGCTAGATCATCAAATAGAATAGTAGTTCCTGAAGCAAGAATGGCTTTAAATCAAATGAAAACTGAAATCGCTAATGAACTTGGTTTAACAAACTATGAATCAATAGACAAGGGCAACCTAAGTTCAAGGCAAAATGGATACGTTGGCGGTTATATGACTAAGAGATTAGTTGAAACTGCTCAAAGAAATCTAGCAGGCAAATAATATCTAAATAAATATAAAAAAAGAGGAGTAGTTGATGCTACTTCTCTTTTTTGTGGTATAATTGCATTATATTATATTTTGTGTATTTGTGTAGTATAAAAATTAATTATAAATGTTTTAATTCAAAATATGCCATTAATGGCTTAAAGGGTGGTAACTATGTTTATTGATAATAGCAAAGAATTAGCACAATATAAGCTCCTTATTTTATACATACTAGATAATGCAGAAATCCCTATGAATAATTCAGATATTACCCAATTTTTACTAGAAAATAACTACATGAATTACTTTCTAGCTCAGCAATTTATTAGTGAACTTGTTAGCTCTAAGTTTATAGAGTTCTCTACAAAGGATGGTCAAGAGTACTATCATTTATCAAATGCTGGAAGGGATACACTTAGTTTTTTTAATGATAGAATACCCCAAACACTGAAGGGTGAAGTCGATAAAAGGTACCAAAAGAAAAAAGAGGAAATGGTTAAAGAAAGCCAAATCATTGGAAACTATTTCAAAAAAGGCGAATCCGAGTATATTGTAAATCTCAAGGTGATTGAAAAGGATACAAATTTATTTAGCATGTCCTTAAATGTAGTTTCAAATAAGCAAGCAAAGATGATATGCAACAACTGGAATGAAAATCCTAATGAGATATACAAGAAAATCATTGACTTATTAATAGATGAATAACATAGGATAACAATAGCATAACCATAGTTGAACAGTAGTATAGCTATCTTTTGACTACTGCTTAAATGTTGGCAAACTATTGTTTTTTCTTTGTCAATTCTTTAACTGCGCTTAGAAGATACATGTAAAAATATTTTATATTATTATCAATCCATTAGGCTCTATGCCGACATCTATACTCCATACTACTTGACTCTGAATATAGTTGAAAATCACAACTCTATTATTGAGTGGATCGGAAAAAATGAGTTCGTTATTTTTTCTTAATATATTATTAGGCATCCCACCAATATTATATTTATGCTTAATTTTGTACTTTACTAAATCCATTTCGTATAAATTACCATCTTCAACATTGGTCACATAAGCCCTTTCTTTATCCTCCAAAATTACCATATCCACTATTACACCTGGCATATCAATTACTTTAATTGTTTTTTCTTCCTTCAAAGAATATATTACTAGTTTACTATCAACCATACCATTTGAAGGTGGAGATAGTACAAACATTATATCATCTTCAACAATAACATGAACCGGATTATATTGTAGTTTAATTTTCTTTTGGTTACTTATAGTTAAGTCTATCACATCAACACTGTGCCCGTTATTGTTAGAGATATATAGCTTGTTACTTATTTTATCAAGCTTTATGTCATGTGGCCTCTCTCCTACTGGAATATTTTCTATTAAATTAAATCCTTTTTCTTCTATTACTGATATAGAGTTAGAATCACTATTTGTCACAAATATCAGTCCATTGTGACAAACTAAATGGCTAGGAAAACTGCCTACAAATACAATATCCTCTGTTTTTTTCGTATCAATATTAATTTTATATACGCTATTATTATAGGAGTTTGCAGAATAAACTATATTGTTTTCTCTAAAGCATATATGATGGGGACCAACATATGGTCCGTTATAGGTTGTTTTATCTTTAATTTTCATTGATTCACTGAGATGTATGGTATCTGATAAGCTATGGTTATCAATATCAATAATAGATATCGAATCACTACCTGTGTTTGCAACAATTAATTTGTTTCCAAGCAGCTCCAAATTTATCACCTCTCCGAATTCACTTATATATCAATCTATGCATTAGATTTGTTTTTGTGATGGAGAAAGAAAAAGAAAAAATAGATGGTTAACATCTATTTTTAGTGTATAAAAATATTACTTATCATTCTATTTTTCTCCAATTTTAAATTTCTTAACTTAATTTCTCTTATTATACTGTTCAGAGCTATCATTTGAGACATGTATGTATTTTGGTCACCCTTGTAGGACATATACTTTATCTCTTTTATATTTATTGCAGCTTTTTCTAGTAACCCTTCATCATCTAATCTTTTATATTGCCTAAACTCTAATACAATTACCTATCCCTCCCTACTGAATAGAATAATACTATTTTATTCAATAGGGAGCAAAATTATAATTATTTCATTTTATTAACTATTGTTCTCACATCTCCAATTAAATAAAGAGAGCCTGAAAACACAATTAGGTCATTTTCATTTGCAATTTCAAGGGTTTTTTGTACTGCTTTTTCTATATTACTTTCTATGACGATATTATTATTGTATTTTTCTATTTTAGCTGCTAATTCTTCCGCTTTCATAGCCCTAAATATATTGGCCTCTGTAACTACTATCTTATCTGCAATAGGAACTAATTCTTCTACCATGTGATCCACATCTTTATCTGATAGTATAGCTACTCCTAATATTAACTTGTCATATTTAAATATACTGCTGATAGTCTTTTTAAGTGCCTGTATACCTTGAATGTTGTGAGCTCCATCTACAAGAAATGTGGGCTTTCTTCTAAGCACTTCAAGCCTTCCACTCCACTTAGTTCCCTTTAAGCCTCTTCTTATTGTTTCATCTGATACAGATAAATAGCCTTCTTCCCTAAGTGCTAATATAGTTGTCAATGCAGTAGCTGCATTTTGAATTTGATGTTTACCAATAAGTCCTATTTCTAAATCAGACATTTTTATGTTTTTGTATTCAAAATTAAATTTACTTCCAGATTCAGTAGTTTCTATGATATCTAAATTTTCTGTAGGGACAAATGAAAGTCTAGCATTCTTATCTTTTGCTACCTCAACTATAACTTCTTCTGCTTCCTTGTCTTGTGGATAGCTAATGACAAATCCATTATCCTTAATTATCCCAGCTTTCTCATAGGCGATTTTCCCTAGGGTATCACCTAATATATCTAAGTGATCCATTGAAATAGTTGTAATTACTGATGCTATAGAATTTTCGATTACATTTGTAGAATCATATCTACCTCCAAGACCTACCTCAAGAACTACAAAATCAACTTTTTCTTCCTTATAGTATTGCATGGCTATGGCAGTTACTATCTCAAATTCTGTAGGATGAGTCATACCCTTATTTAGCATTTCTTCTACCTTTTTCTTAACAGAAAATGTTATCTTAGCTAAGCTATCATCACTTATGTCCTGGTTATTTATTCTCATTCTTTCATTAAATACTTCCAAGTAAGGGGATGTAAATAAGCCTACTTTATATCCTCCCTCAATAAGAGTATTGGCAATAAATGATGATGCTGACCCTTTTCCATTAGTACCTGCTACATGTATAAAACTAAGGCCATTTTGAGGATTTCCTAATAACCTTAGCAGCTCACTTATATTGTGTAGTCCAAGTTTACTACCAAATTTCTTTGTCCCATGTATATAATCTAAAGCTTCTCTATAGTTCATTTTCTCACTCCTGTAGAATTAATCTACTATATTGTATATCTTTTTTTTATTTTATACAAGAGCTCCTCAGTCTGGCAACACAAACTTATTTACATGCTAAGGTGCCGAATTTTAGTCATGATGAACACTCCTATCACAAGAAATCAGCCTAGTTAGTAATAAAATATATATTGCATAAGCAAATAATCATGTGTTTAAAAGAAACTCATCAACCTAAGATAAAAGCTGATGAGTTTCTATTATTAATTGTTCCTACTATTTTTTCAAGCTGGCTAGTCTATCTAATATCTTTTCCATCATTTGTTGATACTTTATTTCTTTCTCTTTTTCTTGCTCAATAACTTCTTTTGGTGCTTTGCTAACAAATCCTTCATTTGAAAGCTTACCTTTTACTCTCTTAAGCTCACTTTCAAGCTTTTCTCTTTCCTTCTCTAGTCTCTCTATTTCCTTGTCAAAATCTACCAGCTCTTCTAATGGCAAGAATATTGTACAGTTGCCTACTACTGCTGACATGGCATCATCACCAATATTGTCTTTACTCTCTACTACTTCAATGTCTGACGCAGATGCTAGAGTTTTATAAAACCTTTCTGATGAGCTAAGTATACTCTTTAGTTCCCTATCATTTGTCATGAAAATAGCCTTAGCCTTTTTAGAAGGAATTACATTCATTTCTGCTCTAATATTTCTTATGCTTTTAACAGTTTCCATTATGAATTCGATAGCCTTTTCTGAATCTTTGTAATCCTTATTTTCATCATATACAGACCAATTTTCAACAATTAGATCATTAGTTTTTCCTGGTAAGTTAGACCATATCTCCTCAGTGATGTATGGAATAAATGGATGTAGCAGCTTTAATATATCCTTTAGTACTGATAAAAGTACATACTTAGCTGTATCTTTATCCGCCTCATTTTCACTAAATAATCTTGGTTTAACCATTTCAATATACCAATCGCAGTACTCATTCCAAGTAAAATCATGTATTTTTTGTGCAGCTATACCTAATTCAAACTTTCTCAGGTTTTCAGTTACTTCTTTGGCTACATTATTAGCCCTTGATATAATCCATTTATCCTCTACTGAAAGCTGTAGTTTTGATCCATCTTCAGGTATATTTGCGCCATCTAAATGCATTAACACAAACCTAGATGCATTCCATAATTTATTTGAGAAGTTTCTACTGGACTCAACCCTCTCTATATTAAATCTCATGTCGTTTCCAGGAGTATTTCCCGTCACTAGAGAGAATCTTAAAGCATCTGCCCCATATTGGTCTATTAAATCAAGTGGATCTATACCATTTCCAAGAGATTTACTCATTTTTCTTCCCTGAGAGTCCCTTATAAGGCCTGTGAAGAATACATTATCAAAAGGTAGTTCTCCTATATACTCTAGACCTGAGAATACCATTCTTATTACCCAGAAGAAAATAATATCGTATCCTGTTACTAATACGTCTGTTGGGTAGAAATATTTTAACTCTTCTGTATTCTCTGGCCAACCTAAAGTTGAGAAAGGCCATAGTGCAGACGAAAACCATGTGTCAAGTGTGTCTGGATCTTGAACGATGTTTGTGCTTCCGCAGCTACATCTTTCAGGTTTTTCTATTGAAACTATAACTTCATTACAATCCTGACAATAATATACTGGAAGTCTATGTCCCCACCATAATTGTCTTGAAATACACCAATCCCTTAGATTGTCTAGCCAGTTCATGTATATCTTACCAAATCTTTCAGGTATAAAATTAAGCTTTCCTTCCTTGTAAGCATCTATTGCAGGTCCAATTAAGGGCTGCATTTTTACGAACCATTGCTTTGATATTAAAGGTTCAACTACTGTACTACATCTTTCACAATGACCTACATTGTTAGTGTGATCTTTTATTTCAACCAAATATCCTTGTTCTTCTAAATCCTTTATCATTGCATTTCTAGCTTCGTATCTTTCCAGACCATTATATTTCCCGCCATGCTCATTTATATGTCCATGATCATCCATTACTCTAAGCTGACCTAGATTATGTCTAGCACCAACTTCAAAATCGTTAGGGTCATGGGAAGGTGTTATCTTAACTGCACCTGTTCCAAATTCTTTTTCAACGTAGCTATCAGCTATTATTGGTATTTCTCTATTAACTAGTGGAAGAATCAATGTCTTGCCTATTAAGCTGCCATATCTCTCGTCCTCTGGATGTACAGCAACTGCTAAGTCACCTAGCATTGTTTCAGGTCTCGTTGTAGCTATTACTATGAATTCGTCACTATCCTTTACTGGATACTTTATGTGCCATAACTTTCCTTGAGACTCTTCATGCTCAACTTCTGCATCAGATATGGCAGTTCCACAACTAGGACACCAATTAATTATCCTATCCCCTCTATATATAAGTCCCTTTTCATAAAGTCTAATGAAGGCTTCTTCAACAGCTTTACTTAATCCTTCATCTAGGGTGAATCTTTCCTTAGACCAATCACATGAAACTCCAAGCTTTCTAAGCTGATTTCTAATATTACCACCATACTTCTCTGTCCAATTCCACGCTTCCTCAAGAAACTTCTCTCTTCCAAGCTCATATTTATTTTTTCCCTCAGATTCAATTTTAGCAACCACTCTTGCCTCTGTAGATATACTTGCATGATCTGTTCCTGGAAGCCAAAGTGCCTCATAGCCCTCCATCCTTTTCCATCTAATAAGTATATCTTGAATTGTTCCATTAAGAGCATGACCCATGTGTAGATTACCAGTAACATTTGGAGGAGGCATCATTATTGTAAATGGCTTTTTCTCCTTGTTCACATCTGCCTTGAAATGATCTTTTTCAGTCCAATATTGATATATTCTTTCCTCAAATTCCTTGGGATTATATGTTTTTGCTAATCCTTCGCTCATATAAAAAACCTCCTTATATTAGTTTTGTAGATAGTTCTTACTTACCGAATATCATTAGTATAGTTGCCAAAATAGTCAACCCTAATCCTATTAGCTTGAGCTTTAACAACGACTGCAATGTAGTTATCTTGCCTCGTTTAAATAGTATGTCAGAAGCAAAAATGATGACTGTCCCTGCAATAATTAATAGCATACCTATTTTAATCATCAAGCAAATCACATCCTATAAATAATAAAAGCCCTCCGTCACATTATAAGGACGAAGGGCCGAAATCGCGGTACCACCTTATTTCCAGATATAAAAAATATCTAGCTCTCATTAAAATAACGGTTACAACCGTTCAGACCTACTATGATTTCAGCCCAAAAGCTCAGAAGCTACCTTCAGTAAACATTGCCTAATAAAGTCTCTCAGCCTAAGGACTATACTCTCTTGTAGGTTATCTACTTACTCCTCTTCTTCATTGCAATATCAATATTAGTTCTAATTATTTCTATGATATTAGACAAACTTAAATTTGTCAATATGATTTAACTTTTTTATTATCTCTTCTTACTTCTTTAAAACCTAGTAGATAGTTTATAAAAGCGGTCAAGGTAAGTATTACAGCTACTAGAACAAGTAAAAAATTCACTGTTTCCAGGAAATTGAAGGCTATTGATAGTATAGCCACATAAAATGCTATTGTAGCAATTTTCCCAAATTTATTTGCAGGAATAACTGTTTTATCAACCCTCCAATAAAGAAATAACGCCCCGACTACCATTAGCAGTTCTTTAATCCCCACAACAGCTATAACCCATATAGGCAAATATTCTTTGCTTGTAAAACATATAAGTACAGTTAACTGCATGAGCTTATCTGCTAAAGGATCCATAGCGACTCCCCATTTTGTTACCATATTATAAGCCCTAGCAATATATCCATCAAGTACGTCTGTAACGCCTGCTAAAGCAAATACAAGCGATGCATATAAAACATTGTTATCAATGGATGAATAAAATATTACAACAAAAACAGGAATAAGTAAAAATCTTATAGTAGTTAATATATTAGGTATATTCATGTGCCACCTCATTTTAGTTATTTTATAGCAATCTGAAAAAATATTGATATATACTACATAATATTTGTCAAATAAATCTTGGTAATAATATTGTATTTCCAATCAATATATTTAGTTAGGATTATGCATTAATATTATTCTATTCCCCTTAGTAAAAATCCTGCAAGTTTTCATAATTTCTTATGGTTTTTACATGACACCACCTATTAGCTTTCTAAATACATTTTGTAACCTTTCCTAAAGAATTGAATATTATAAAATTAATCTATAAATTAAATCAAGGAGGGATAAAATGCCAAAACTAAAGCTAGTTTCTGTAGTTTTACTTATAATTATTCTTGCATCTACATTTCTAGTAGGATGTCAAAAAGACGATACTCTAAAAAGCATAAAGTTAATAGAGGTAACCCACTCAGTTTTCTATGCGCCTCAATATGTAGCTATTAATAAAGGCTTCTTTGAGGAAGAAGGACTAAAGATTGACTTAATAAACGGAAAGGGCGCAGATAAATGTATGACAGCAATTCTAAGTGGTGAAGCAGACATAGGATTTATGGGGCCAGAGTCTACAGTGTATGTCTATAATTCTGACAAACAGGATTATGCAGTAAACTTTGCACAATTAACTCAAAGAGATGGTTCTTTTTTGGTAGCAAGAGAGCCAGATCCTAATTTTAATTTTGATAAGTTGCGTGGAAAATCTGTAATAGGGGGACGTAAAGGCGGAATGCCATTTATGACTCTAGAATACGTAATTAAAAGCAATGGACTTAAACCTGGTGTTGACCTGGATCTGCGTACTGATGTGCAGTTTGATATGATGGCTGGCGCATTCACTGCTGGAGAAGGTGATTATGTAACACTATTTGAACCAGTAGCATCTCAGTTAGAGAAAGAAGGAAAGGGTCATGTAGTTGCATCTATCGGTCAAGAAGGTGGATATATTCCATTTACCTGCTATAGTGCTAAGAAAAGCTATATTGAACAGAATCCAGATATAATTCAAAGATTTACTAATGCAATTTATAAAGGTATGCTTTGGGTTCAATCACATTCAGCTGAGGAAGTTACAGATGCTCTTCAACCTCATTTTATTGAAACTGAAAGAGAAATATTGATAAGTCTAGTTCAGAGATATAAAGACCAGGATACTTGGCATCCAGATCCTATATTGACTGAAGATGGTCTAAATCACATGATGGACATTATGGAATTAGCTGGTGAATTAGAACAAAGAGCGGATTATGATAAGATTGTTAATACAGAATTTGCTAAGAAGGCAATGGAAAAATAGAATAAGATTATTAAGCCTCGAGATTATGAACATGCCCTGTCAAGTAGACAGTGGTATTAATAAAAAACTCTATGGACCAGTCATCAAATTGTGATTGTATTCTATTTTATCTTCCAGAAAAATATGCTCCTCCTTGATTTAAACAGTTTTTATTGCTTGAACTGTCTACTACAAGGGGAGCATATCATTAATTTTTGAGGCTTAAAACTTTCTATTTTACATATATAATAGGTTAACTGTATTGTGGCTATAAAGGGTGCAGTTTATTAGTTATTAAATTGCTTTTAATCCTCTATTGGTGTTGTAGTTTTTGATTTGCTAAATGCATCTTTTAATTGTTGCGAAGGTGAATCATATGGATTTTCCCAACCTTTTTTAACAGCAAGTTCCATTAGAGCTGTATGTCCTCCTACTACTGTATTTAGGCTTGCTCCATACATAGCTCTTAGTTCAGGTGTTGAACTTGCAACAGTTGCACTTAAATAAGCATCCGCTGCTCCTTTAGCAGAAGCAAGCATATTAGTTGCAATTACTTCATCATTAATATCTGTCATGTTTTTTACCTTATTTCCTAAGAAATTTGCCATTATTTCACCTCCCCTGTTCCCGCTACTCTGTTTTCATTTACAAATTGTTGAATCCCTTGAATTCTACCTTCCATTGCTAAGATACCAGCTTCTGCTTGTCTTTTTAAATCTTCATCAGTAATTAAACCTTGCATAGCTCTAGATACTGCTAACCCATCACTTTCCATCTTTAGCATATTTGTTAATGAAAGCATTTCAGCATCTGATAAATTTCTCATATTCTAACCTCCTGTTTTCTATTTTCTTAAATATTATTTGCATATTATATTTTTATATACATTAGCTGAAGCTTGTGGAGATTTGAAGATGATTGGCTTTAAATCTTAGTTTTTTATGCCTTTAGTGAAAACTTAAAGCACAGCAAATAGCCTCGAGTTTTCCTCAAGTCTTAGTTTATGTAATTTATGGATATAGGCTTGTCCTTTTTTCCAAGCTGGTCTATTTTTAGAAATAAAACTATATGATATAAAGCTAGTTTAATTTCCTTTTTTTATTATTTACTTCACAATATAAAACATTTTACATAATCAGCATTCTTTAGTACCCCGAATACCTACAACTCCAATCTACAATAAACATCTTCAGATTCATCGAAATCACCAGTATCCACAAAACCCAGTGATTTGTAAAATTATATGCTACAACATTTTTTCTAGAACATGAAAGAACAACTGCTTCTGCCTCTCCATATGGATGAGTTTTCATAATTTCAATCAATTTCAGCATTGCTTCCTTACCGTATCCATTCCCTTGATATCTTTTATCAATCATCATTCTTGATAAGTAATAAGCATTTTCATCATCCTCTATGTCATCTTCATCAATTGGTTGATATTCTGCCATTATAAAGCCTACTAATATATCGTCATTATAAACAGCATAAGGCATAGGTGTATACTTACCATCATTTAATAATCCATAGGCCTCTGACAAGCTATAGGCATTAGAAGCAATTTATTCCCATTGCTTTTCAGTAAGATCTAATCGTATGCATTCCTCAAAATTGTCTGATGTAATCTTTCTTAACTCTATCATAGTTTATCCCCCCATATATACTTCTTGTTGCTTTATTAGAATTTTAGTATATAATCCATAACACAATAACTAAATCTCTTTTTCATTTCAGAAGATAAAAAAAATAAAGGAAGGTCATAAATGAGAGCCACCATACCCAAAATTATATTAAATTTCAATAAATAATTCAAAATTAACTAACATTGCATTTCAAAGGTAATTCAAATATTCCGTCTTTGTAATTAGACAGTAGATGAGGAGTCTTCTCCCTTGTATTCTAAAATATCCCCGGGCTGACATTCTAAAGCCTTACAAATTGCCTCTAAGGTCGAGAATCTAATAGCTTTTGCCTTCCCATTTTTCAATATGGAAAGATTCGCCATAGTTATCCCAACTCTCTCTGATAGTTCAGTAACACTCATTTTCTTTTTGGCCAGCATCACATCAATATTGATTATAATTGCCATGTTATTCACCTCAAATCGTTAAGTCATTATCATTTTTTATATCTATGGCATTTTTTAATAGTTTTTGAAGTACAGCAGCAAAGACTGCAATTACTATTGAAGCAAATACAGGCACCGTTCCGAATATTATAAGACCTGGTGCATCGTCTTTTTCTGCTAAAAGATAAGTAAATGGCATTATTATGACATAAAGTGTACTGATTGCAATAGCACAGTATTTTATATGCTTTAAAGTCCTTACAGATAATTCTGAAAAAGCAATGTTTTGGTCAATATAGCCTAAAAGTCTAAAAGCGCTATACAATGCAATATAAAATGGTATAGCTGATACATACATACCTATTAAAATAGGATATATTATATACGCATAATCCGAATTTATTGGATTATTAGTTAGCCAAGGTAACCCGTATATACACAAAGCAATCACAGGAAGTCCCATAAGTATAACCGCAAACTTTAAAAAGAATGTTTCTCCTTTCATTAAAGCACCTCTCTTATTTAATTATAAACTAATTATAGCATGATTTTTATCGTTTTACAATAAATAATTATCGTTTACAGTTATGTTTTTGTTGTTATACGAGTTTTTTGAAATATTACTAGAGTAAAATTGCATATTCTTTATATCATAACATACCGAGTAATCACTTCTATTTTGATTCACCACCTATTTATCCAGACATTTCTCAGGGTCAAGCTTTATGAGAACCCATTTCCCAACTTTATCTTTAATATATTGTGCAATTTCTATATCTGTATCATTAGTCAGTGTGAAGAAAACTATAAGATAGTCATTACCGTCGGTTCCTTTAAAATATATTTTTTTTACATAGCCCTCTTGGTGAGTAGGATATCTTTCCTTTACAAGTTTGCACCAACCTCCATATTTAATATCTACTACTGCTTCACCTAGATAGGCCCATCCATGATATGGTGCACATAAATAGTTTTCGCTAAAAAACTTGATCTTGTATATCTTATATAGGTTTCCTTCTCTAGAAAGATTTATAAATCCGTAGTAATATGCAAAATATGATGCATCATTTTCTGAGCCTTTAATTGTCTCTATCTCGATAAAATACTTAAGCTCATTAGTGTGGTCATTATCTCTAGAAATGGGCTTCAATTTAATTAAATTTGTATGGAGGATATTCTCGTGAGACGCAAGGTATTGTTCATAGCTTATATTCTTTTGGTAGCTAGAAGATAAAAACCTATATGCAATAGGATATGGTAATCTAGAGTTTCCTAAAGTACCACAGCCTGCATTCTTACCATCCATGTGATTGGCTGCCTCACGTAACAAACTAAAATAATTAATAATAGTATCATCAGGCGTTATAAATAGATAATCAGGCAATACATCTAGCTCGGATACATCTCTATACAAAGGTCGGTCGTTAAGAATTGGTAATTTTGAAGGTCGGAAAAATTTTTCTAAATCTGATTTGTCATCATCTACTGAAATCGCTTGAACTTCAATAAATTTTTCAAGTGGCTGTGAGTATAGTTGACCACCCATAAAAAATATTGGAGTATCATCATCTCTATGATAGTTAAGATATAGCATCATCAAAGTCAAGGCTATAATTATCCCAACTAAATATACAATAAGTCTTGCCCTGCTTAGTATAATTATTTTCATATAAAACTCTACCCCCTAGCCTTTTTATAGAGTATATGAAAAAACTAGCACAAATATATAGGTAAAAGTAAAAGCTTCAATACATAGGGGTTAGGCTTGGCACCATCAAATCCAATATTAGGCTTTCACCGACTAGTTTAGCTCATGCTGAGTACATAAAAAAGTAGAGGTGTGAACGTATCCACACCTCTAAATAATAACTATATTATAGTTTGATAAAGTAGCCTATTTATTCGCCTAAATAAATTGCCTTAGTCTTAGCAATTTTAGCTATTCTTTCTTCTGCCATTCTATCTGCAGCTACACTAGTTGGTATATTGTCTCTCTTTGATATTTCAATTACTTTCTTCACAACATTATAGATATTTGAAGCTCTATTCATTGCTCTTTCTTTGTTATATCCCTGTATTTCTTCATAAACATTAATTACTCCACCACTATTAATTACATAGTCTGGTATGTAAAGAATACCTTTATCTTTTAATAATTGTCCATGTTTTTCTTCTGCTAATTGGTTATTTGCAGAACCAGCAACTATTTTACATTTTAGTTGATCAACTGTAAAATCGTTTATTATTGCACCCATTGCACATGGAGCAAAGATGTCACAATCAACATTATATATTTCATCTGGAGCAACTGCTGTAGCGCCAAAATCATTTACTGCTCTTTCAATATTAGCTTTCTTAATATCTGTAACATATAGTTTAGCTCCTGATTCATGTAGGTGCTTACATACATAATATCCTACTGCACCTACTCCTTGAACTGCAACTACTTTTCCTGTTAAATCATCGCTTCCAAAAACTTCATTAACTGCTGCTAGTATTCCTCTAAATGTGCCAAAAGCTGTTACTGGAGATGGATTCCCACTTTTACCTTCTAAACCAACAACATGGTCAGTTTCCATATTAATATATGCCACATCTTGAGTACCAATATTCATATCTTCAGCAGTAATATATCTGCCATTTAATCCTTCTACATATTTTCCAAATACTCTCAATAGTTCTTCGCTTTTTAATTTTTCAGGATCTCCCATGATTACAGTCTTTCCACCACCAAGATTTAGACCTGCTGCAGAGTTCTTGTAGGTCATACCCCTTGATAATCTTAGAACGTCAACAATTGCTTCTTCCTCAGACTCATAGTTCCAAAATCTTGTACCACCTAGTGCTGGTCCTAATGTAGTGTCATGAATACCAATTATAGCCTTTAATCCAGTTTCACGGTCTTGACAAAATACTAGTTGTTCATAGTCATACTTTTCTAAGTACTCAAATATTTTCATAAGAATCCCCCTTTAAATTAATATCTAAGATTAAATGTTAAAATAATATTAAACTGTCCTATTAAATTATAAACCTAAATGAAATCGTTTTCAACTTTTCTTGATAACTATTACTTTTCTTTAATAAAGTCCAAAATAAAAAACCCAAGCAAGTCAAACAAAAAGACTTACTTGGGTTTTAAAGTTACCTAATATCTTATTAAGGTCTAATAAACATTTGAGTCCAATAAGGGCTCCCGTTGCTACCTTTAAAATAGCCAACTCCAATTTTTGTGAAGTTTTTTGACAGGATATTAGCTCTGTGTCCATCAGAATTCATCCAAGCTTTTACTACTGCTTCAGCTGTAGGTTGTCCCATAGCTATGTTTTCTCCTGCTGAAGAGTATTTTATTCCAAACTTTTTCATCATTTCAAAAGGACTTCCATAAGTTGGTGATGTATGACTAAAATATCTATTAGTTGACATGTCTTGTGATTTTGCACGAGCAACTTTTGATAGGTCTGCATCTAATACAAGTGGGCTAAGACCATTCTTTTGTCTTTCTACGTTTACCAATCTAACAACTTCTTTTTCTGTTGCATTTACACTATCTAAAATAGGGGATTCTTGTTTTGGTGCTTCTTGTTTAGGTGTTTCTTGTTTTGGTGCTTCTTGCTTAGGTGCTTCTTGCTTAGGTGCTTCTTGCTTTGGTGCTTCAGCTTTTGGCGTTCCAGTCTTAGGTATTATTGTGCCTATTAGCTTGTCTGTATTTACGACATCTCCTTTAGTAGGAACCTTAATTACGATACTATTTTTATTAAGATAATTACTAAAGCTAAATGTATATACTTTTGCAGATGTCCATTTAGAAGTGATTTTTCCTCCAGAAACCGTGTCACAGCTTGCTGCATTAGCAATACTAATGTTTGAAAGTACTAATAATGCTGCTAAAGATGATACTAGTGTTAAATTTTTAATATTTCTTTTCATAAGTTTCCTCCTTCTAACTTTTTCTATTTTAGATATGTTCTTAGGGAAGTAATACTTATTTTGTCCTTGTTGAAAGTATAACACTATTAATCTGAAGTCTAAAGGCTCAATATTTTCAATAACTAGCTAAAAATGGACATGTCTCCGTATATATGAAACAAAATATAGATATGCCTTAAAAAAGCATAATATAAAGTAATCTAAAAATTTTGATAGAGTCACTTATAAACTAGATTGCTTTACATATCAAACAATTCTCTAATTTCTTTCTCACTCATCTTTGAAACAAGTGTTTCTCCAGGCTGGATTACAGAGTCTATTAGCTCTTTTTTTCTCTCTTGAAGCTTGAAGATTTTATCTTCTATTGTGCCTTGAGCTATTAGCTTCATAACATGAACTACATTCTCTTGTCCAATTCTATGAGCTCTATCTGTAGCCTGCTCTTCTACAGCAGGATTCCACCATGGGTCAAAGTGGATGACAGTATCTGCACCAGTAAGGTTTAGTCCTGTACCCCCTGCTTTTAATGAAATTAAGAAAACACTACCGATTCCCTTGTTAAAATCATTAACCAGGTCTCCTCTTTTTTTTGTATCCGTTGAGCCATCAAGGTAAAGATATTCTATTTTCTTGGTTTCAAGCATTTTTGCTATAATTTTTAACATACTTGTAAACTGTGAAAACAAAAGTACTCTGTGTCCACCTTCTAAAACATCTATGATTAGCTCCTCAAGAAGCTGCAGCTTACCACTTTCACCACTATAGTCCTCGATAAACAATGATGGATGACAACAAATTTGTCTAAGTCTGGTTAAGCCTGCTAATATCTTAATATGACTTCTTTCAAAGCCTCTATCTTTAATTTCTTCTTCAATTTCTCCCTTTATTCTATTTAGATAAGCTAGATATATTTTCTTCTGTTCTGTAGTAAGCTCAGATACAAGCTTATGCTCTATCTTGTCAGGAAGCTCTTTAAGAACTTCTCTTTTTAACCTTCTCAATATAAAAGGTTTGATATACTTACTTAGCTCTTCTAAAGATTTTTTATCGTTTTCCTTTACAATAGGTCTTTCAAACTTCTTAACAAACTTGTTATTCGACAATAAATATCCTGGCATTATAAAATCAAACAGTGACCATAGCTCAATTAGTGAGTTTTCAATTGGTGTACCTGTTAATGCAAAATAATTATGAGCTTTTATATCTTTGACAGATTTTGCATTTTGTGACATTGGATTTTTTATATGTTGAGCTTCATCTAATATACAATACTTAAATGTAATATTTTCATATAGTTCTATGTCCCTTCTTATAAGTGGATATGATGTTACTACAATGTCATAATTCATTACATCCTCTATATTGTTTTGCCTTTCATCTTTATTTCCAGATATCACTAGCGTGCTTAACTCAGGTGTGAATTTTTCAACCTCCGCAGCCCAGTTATATACTAATGAAGTAGGAGCTACTATAAGACTCGGTAGTTTATTGCCTTCAATCTTTTCAGATAAAATAAATGTCAGTACCTGTAGAGTCTTACCCAATCCCATGTCATCAGCTAATATACCACCCATTCCATAATTCGCCAATGTCTTTAGCCACTTGAATCCAAACCTTTGATAATCCCTCAGTATGCTTTTTAGATTCTCTGGGATAGTATATTCTATGTCTCCAGGCTCTCTAATGTTTTGTACCAGTTCTTTAAATAAAAGATTTCTTTTTACATAACTATTTTCTGATTGTTTTAACTTTTCATCAAGGTATAAAGCTTTAAATTTAGGTATTTGAACAATATCCTTTTCAAAATCCTTATTATCAAGCTCTAGATAATCTAAAATCTCTGACATGCTTTTTAGTTCATCCATTTCAAGTGGCAAATATGAGCCATCTTTTAACTTGTAATATTTCTTCTTCTCTCTTAGAGAATTAAATACTTCCATTAACTCAGTACTATCTAAACCGTTTATACTAAAATTAAATTCTAGCATGTCGTTCTCAGAATTTAATCTAACTCCTCCTGCAAATGAAGTCATGTCTTTGATTTTTACATTTCTGAATACCTCTGAATAGAAAACTTCTGCCTTATCCTGTAGTAATGGTATCTTCTTAAAGACAAAATCAAATTTCTTCTCCTCATCATCTAAATAAATCATATTATTTTTTACCTTAAACTCTGAAGCCTCAAAAATACTAATTATTTCTTTTTCCCTTTCAAAATCTCTTATAAGTATTCTTTCTTCCTTTGCTTTCTTTTCCTCATGAGTGAATGGGTTAATAACAATATCTCCATATATATACCTTAAATCTGCAAGAATAGCATCTTCATTAGTATCTAAATAAACCTCTGGTTTTATTTCTGGCTTATATATAGATGATTGCACCTTTGGATCTATGTCAATTTTCCCAATTTTTTCAATAAACGGATATACTTCTGATACAAAATCATCATTGTATTCATGTGGTATCTTTATAGTATTATCCTTTTGTTTAATAAGCGCAGAGTAGAAGGGAATAAAATATTCTCTTTGCTGCTTTGTAATTTTATAAATTAAATCCTGTCTAAAAAAATACTCCCCATCTGTTATCAGTGGAATAAGAAGCTTTCCGTAGTCTACGCTTAAGACTAAATCTTTTTCGTTTTTATCCAACCTAAATTTTAAGGGAATATTTTCTTCTAATATCTTCACATCCTCAAATTGTCTGTTCATTATAATGGCTTTAAAACTTCTATCCTTCATAATTTCAAAAAATCTTTTTGTAGTTTTAGATGTGAAATTTACTCTCTTTCCTTTAAACAAGCTTGTTTTACCAAATCCATGAACACTTTCATTTATTACTTTTTCTGTATCATATAACTCTTGTAATAGATTTATTATAGGTTGATCTATCTCATCAAAACTGTGAATTTTCGGATCAAAGGTAAACTCTTTGCCAAACTGCAATTCTTCTTTGGTTTCTAAGCTTTCTAGTAGTTTCTTTATGCTTTTTACAACATAAAGCTTGCTTTCTCCTATGCGAAGACTTATATAAGATAAGTTATCCATATCACCATATGGATTTAGCTCAAATTCATAGGTTATTTCTAGATGAACTGGGCTCTTAGTATCTAATTGTTTGTATCTAAAAAAATCTAGTATACTTTTAGCTATACCATATGATTTAGCTTTATCAAATTCTCCCCTTTGATCTCTCTCTTTAATCTCATATAGTGTAGCTACTACATGCTTACAATATCCCCAATATCCATCATAGGCAGAGCATGTGCAAGATCCCCTTCGAAACTCTCCCTCTTTGTCAAATTCTACTCTTATATTGTATCTTCGGCCACCTGAAACAACAGCATTAAACAATAGCCTTTGACCATTGAATGTGAGTTCCCTTACCTTTTTTGCTCTAAAATACTGCTGCCCTTTCAAGTAAGTGGTAGGTAATGGGCATAAAGCCTTGATTGCTTTTTCTGTAATATTAAACATAATTCACCTCAAAAATTAAACCGATTTTTCTAATTTTGCAAACTAAAGCTATTATATCATAATTATTTCCAATGTGAATTTTCTTTTTACTTTGTAAATTCATAACTAGAATTCAACCATTTCAGTACATTGCACAGTATTCTATATAATGTTAGAATTAAGTGAATAAATATAACGGAAAGGAGAGCTAAAATGAATCCGAAGGAAAAAGCAAAAAATCTACCAGCAAAACCTGGAGTTTATCTTATGAAAAATTCAGCCGGTGATATTATCTATGTCGGGAAAAGTAAATGTCTTAAAAACAGAGTTAGCTCTTACTTTCAAAAGACAAAAAATTGCCCTCCAAAAATTGAAAGACTTGTGAAAACGCTAAAGGATTTTGATTATATTCTTACAGATACAGAATTTGAAGCATTTATGCTAGAATGTAAGCTAATAAAAAAGCTGCAACCTTTATATAATAGACAAATGAAAAACACATCATCATATACCTATGTAGAAATAAATACTAGCATAGAAAACATGGGCCTAAAAACAGTACATTCCCCTGGAGAAAAACACTCAACTATCTACTTTGGTCCATATTCAAGCAAGAATACTGTGGAAAGGGCTATCCAAGGTATAAAAGACTTCTGCAAAATAAACTGTAATAATCAATCTAAAAGAAGCATACCATGTCTAAACTATTCACTAGGACTTTGTATTGGCATGTGTTTAGGAGAAAAAGCAGCACAAGAATATGCAATTATAATTAATAGAATCAAAGACCTGCTTAAAGGTACGGATATGAACTTACTGGAACAAATGAAACAAAAAATGATATATGCTTCTAATAATTTTGATTTTGAAACTGCTGCCAAGTATAGAGACTATGTAAGCGCTTTTGAAACCTTAGTAAACAAAGAAAATGTGATAGAATTCACTGAGGACAATAAAAATATTGCTGTAGTTGAGCAATTTGATGATGAATCCTTTAAGCTTTTTCTTATAAAAGGAAAAAGAGTTATTTTTAAAGAAAAATATAGAACAAATGAAATAGATGACATAGGATTAATTGCTAATATTAGGATTAATATTCTAAACTATTTTAAGGATAATGAGTTAAGTATAGCTGTGGAAGTAAAAAAGGAAGATGTAGATCAAGCACAGATAATATACAGTTATCTGAAAAGCAACAACTGCAACTATTTTATTATTCCAGAAGAATTGCTGAACTCTAAGAATGATAAGCACATTGATGAAAAAGTTTCAGAGTTGCTTAACTTTGAGAATTAAATATGCTTTATTTATAAGCTAGACTCCACTAAATGGAGTCTTTATTTCTTCTGGCTTTTTTTATATTCCTGTATATCATAGTAGTCCTTTATTTCTAATCCTCGTTCACCTGCTAAAGATTCAAGATGATGAGTAAATTCATGTAACAAAATATCCTTTAATTTTTTGCGTAAGGTCAAGTTAGACTCTCCAGCATGAACTTTTTCAAATGAACCATAATAGATTACTATATGTCTACCAGTTATGCTTCTACAATATTCACCTAAAATATGCAAAGTGTCTTCATCTCCACTTTCTGAATGTATTTTATATTCAGGTAAAAGAACGATTCCTCCATTTAATTGCTTAAAGAAATATGGGGGGATTTCTTCTGCTATTTGGTCAAGCATTTCATGAACTTCATCTATTGATGGGAAGTAATACATAATAACAATTCCTTTCTAATAAGCTCAAATTATAATTCTTTAAATATATACTACTTTATTTCTATAGCCTATACAATAGGGGCTCATGATAAAAATTCAACAAGCCCTGCTTTTGCAGGGCTTGAATATGATTAAATATTATTTAACTTTCAATTCTTCAAATCTTTTAGAAATCTTCTTCCAATCAATTACATTCCACCAAGAGTCAATATAATCTGCCCTTCTGTTCATATATTTTAGGTAATATGCATGCTCCCATACATCAATACCTAAAAGTGGTTTATTTCCATTTGATATTGGATTGTCTTGATTTGGAGTAGACTCAATTGCTAGTTTACCATCTTCTTTGAGAACTACCCATGCCCATCCGCTACCAAATTGACCTAAAGCAGCCTTCTTGAAATCCTCTTTAAACTTTTCAAATCCACCTAAATCCTCATCAATTTTTAAAGCAAGTATGCCTTCCGGTACTCCTCCACCTTCAGGAGACATTATATCCCAAAATAGTGTATGATTATAGTGGCCTCCCCCATTATTTCTAACTGCTTTCTTTATATTCTCTGGCAGACCATCTAAGGATTTTAATATACCCTCAATATCCATTTTTTGAATTTCTTCATGTCCTTCCAATGCTTTATTAAGATTGCTTACATAAGCTTGATGATGCTTTGAATAATGAGTTTCCATTGTAAGTTTATCTATATGTGGTTCTAGTGCATCAAATGAGTAATTTAATTCTGGTAATTTAAATATCATAGTATCTCTCCTCGTATTCTATATATCAATGTGATAATTGTCATTGTAGTTTATATATATCCAATTTTAATAATGATAAACATTATCATTTAATAAACTATAGAATTTCATCCTGTAAAATAAAATGGATAGGTCACCCTATCCAATATTATCTATATTTTTAATGATATTAGAAGCTTTTTTAAATATTAGTTATCATCAAGACTATTATATTTAAAACAGCTAGTAATATGGTCATTAACTAATCCTGTTGCCTGAATATAAGAATAAACAATAGTATTACCTAAAAATCTAAATCCTCTTTTCTTTAGATTCCTACTTATCTTATCTGATAATTCAGTATTAGCCGGTACCTCTAATAAATCATTCCAGTGATTATTTATAGGCTTATTTTCAACAAATGCCCATATATAATTATCAAAGCTCCCAAATTCCTTTTGTATTTCTAAAAATCTATTCGCGTTATTTATAGAGGCTTCAATTTTTCTTCTATTTCTTATTATCCCAGGATTGTTCATTAACTCCTCTATTTTTTCATTATTATAAGCAGCTACCTTAACAGGATCAAATCCATCATAGGCTTTTCTATAATTCTCTCTTTTCCTCAAAATTGTGATCCAGCTTAGACCAGCCTGTGCAGATTCTAATACTAAGAACTCAAAATGTTTTCTATCATCACGGACTGGAACACCCCATTCTTGGTCATGATAATTTACATAAAGCTCATCTTCTCCACACCAAGGACATCTGTTCATAAATTTCCCCACTTTCACCTGCTTATTTCCTTATAGCTTCACAGCACTTATCTCACCAGACATAATGTATTCTCCTACCTTTAGATTGTGTCCCCATTTTTCAGCGTATTCTTTTGATACTTCTTTAGTGCTTATGTTTATTTTCTTAAATCCTGATTTTTGTAGATAAGCTTCTAGCTCTTCAACTGAAGAAGCACCCGTTACTCAGCCACAATAAAGCTTTTCATCCTTTTTCATTTCCTCAGTCAATTCTCTCATAAGAACTACATCTGAAACAGCCAGCCTTCCGCCTTTTTTAAGTACTCTATAGGCTTCATTATAAACTCTTTGCTTATCTGGTGATAAGTTAATTACACAGTTTGATATTATAACATCAATTATATTATCTGCTACTGGAAGATTTTCGATTTCTCCTAATCTAAAATCTACATTTTTATATTTATCTTTCTTTGCCAGTCTACGTGCTTTGCTAATCATTTCTGGTGTCATATCTACGCCAATTGCAAGACCATTGTCGCCAACTTTTTTAGCTGCTATGAAACAGTCTAATCCACCACCACTTCCTAGATCTAGTACTGTTTCTCCTTCCATTAGTTGAGCAATTTCTAAAGGATTTCCACATCCAAGTCCCATGTCTGCCTCTTCTGGTGCTAAGAATATTTCTTCTTTTAAATAGCCTATACTTGCAGTTACACTTTTTGAAGAACTTGTTGGTGATGCTACACCACAACACCCTGTTCCTTTCTTTGCAACTGCAACCTTTCTATAGCTTGAACGTACACTTTGTCTTATTTTATCTTTTTTAGTTTCATCCATTGTTAAAATTTATCTCCTTTCAAATTAACAGCAGTCTATTTGAATCTATTTTATTCATTACTAATCTTTAACTATTGATTCTTAATCATTTTTATAATTTTCTACTCTCAACTTAATGACAGCTTACCTTGGTATAAACCCAACCTTCTTGTATACCTTTCTTAATGTTTTATTAGCTACATATTCGGCTTGTTTTGATCCATCCGTATAGATTTTTTCTAGATAATCTTTATTCTTCATTAAATCAAAATATTTCTCTCTTACAGGTTTTAACCCTTCTACTACAACCTCAGCTAAATCTGATTTAAATGCTCCATATCCTTGACCTAGGTACTTATTCTCAATGTCTTCTATACTTTCACCAGAAAACTTAGAGTAAATAGTTATTAGATTTTTTATACCAGGCTGTTCATCTGAATACTTCACTACACCCAATGAATCTGTAATAGCTCTTTTTATTTTTCTAACTGTAGCATCCTTGTTTTCTATTAAGAGAATATAATCATTGTCATCATCACCAGACTTTGACATTTTACTTAAAGGATCTTGTAATCCCATTATTCTACTACCCACTTTTGACATGTATATATCAGGCACCTTAAATGTTTCACTATACTTATTATTAAACCTTATAGCCAAATCTCTTGCTAACTCTAGGTGCTGCTTTTGATCCTCACCAACTGGCACTAAATCTGCCTGATATAATAATATATCAGCTGCCATTAGAACTGGGTATGTAAATAACCCTGCATTCAAATTTTCTTCACCCTTTTGTGATTTTTCTTTATACTGTGTCATTCTGCCTAATTGCCCCATGTAAGATATACAATCTAATACCCAAGCTAATTCAGCATGTGCACTTACATGGGATTGGAAAAACAATGTGTTCTTATCTGGTTCTATGCCAGAAGCTACATATTGAGCTAATATCTCTAGTGTACGTCTCCTTAAATCCTTAGGCTCCTGTGGCACAGTTATTGCGTGTAAATCTACTATGCAATAGTAGCAATCATACTCATCTTGAAGTTCTACCCAATTTTTTAATGCCCCTAAATAGTTTCCTAATGTAGGCTCCCCTGTTGGCTTTACCCCACTGAAAATAACTTTCTTTTCATTCATCTAAACTACCTCCTTATAATTTATCTGCCAAATTTATTAATATATTTATACTAGTTTCTTCACTAGGTTTCAGAATAAAAAACTATAACCCTTTCCTTTAAAATATTAAAAGCCTTTAATCTCAAATAAGAGACGAAAGGCTTTTTCCGCGGTACCACTCTAGTTAGTCATATGACTCACTTAATCTATAACGGTAGACATCCGTCAAATCCTACTAATATTTCAGATTCAAACTCATGAGTCCATTCAACAAATATCATTGCCTCAGGCTCCCACCATCCCTGAATCGCTGTAGCTTGATTAGATGTTTACTACTCTCATTCATTGCTTTATATATATTATTATATTTATTATATCTGAAAATACAATAAAGTAAACCTATTAATTTTGAAAATTGTGAAATATAATAATAATTGTCATACAAGGTATTTTAGTAGTATAATATGTAATAGAACAATTTATAAAAAAGAAGGGGGAGATAATGCAAGTGAGTAAGGTAAAAATCTTTGCAGACAGCACATGTGATCTGAGTAGGGACCTTATTGAGTCTAATGATATTTCTATAGTCCCTCTATATGTTGGCTTTGACGATAACACATACCTGGACAAAGTAGAAATTACGACTAAAGAACTATATTCTAAAGTAAATGAGTGTGACAAGCTTCCTAAAACTTCTGCTCCATCACCTTTAGACTTTATTAATGCATTTAAGCCTTTCATTGATGAAGGAAAGGAGATACTTTACATAGGACTTTCTTCTAAACTGTCTTCCACTATACAAAATGCGAGAATAGCTGTATCAGAACTTCCAGAAGCAAAAATCGAAATTTTAGACTCATGTAATTTATCTACTGGAATAGGAATTCTAATTATGAAAGCTGTTGATTTGGCTAAAGAAGGATTTGGAGTAGAGGAAATAGCAAAAAAAATACGCCAACTAATATTTAAGGTAGAAACAGCTTTTGTACCTGATACTTTAGATTATCTGTACAAAGGCGGAAGGTGCTCATCTCTTCAGGCTTTAGCAAGTGGTGTTCTTAAAATCAGGCCAATTATTAAAGTAGTAGATGGTGGTATGATAGTTGGACAAAAGGCAAGAGGAAAAAGAGAAAAAATTCTAGAAACCATGCTTGAAAATGCTCTTAAGGACAAAGATAAAATGGATAAGAAAAGAGTCTTTGTTACTCATACCGAAGGTTATGATGATGCAGTGTTTTTAAAGAATATACTAGAGGAAAAACTAGATGTAGAAGAAGTTTTAATTACTGATGCTGGTTGTGTAATATCTAGCCATTGCGGACCAAATACTATTGGAATTATTTATTTAATAAATTAGAGATATAACGGCTTATATAAGCCGTTATAATTTTATTCTACTGTTTTAACTTTTATTGAACTTTATCTTTAAACTATTGGATCTTAGGAATCTTGAAAAAAGGTATTGACAAAAGATAAAATTATCATTACAATACAGTAATATAGCTATATAATTTAATAAAGTATTTTTAAACTCTTATCTAGAGAGGTGGAGGGACTGGCCCGATGAAACCCAGCAACCAGTGTTATTTTAACACGAAGGTGCTAATTCCTGCAGCAGTAATGCTGAAAGATGAGTGAGGATGGATAGCTTGTGCAATTTACCTCTTTCATTTGAAAGAGGTTTTTTTAATTATATAGTAATAATATTACTTTAGGATAATAGATAAAAACAATTTATTATATGTAAAATGCAACTGTATAATTTAGCACAGTAATTCGCTAAAGGAGTGAAATGATGATTGAGATTAAGAATTTAAGCAAAATTTACAAAAGCAAATCTTCTGATGTTAGCGCTTTAAAAGATATTAATCTTAGGATAACTAAAGGTGAGATATTTGGGATAATAGGACTTAGTGGAGCTGGAAAGTCCACACTAATAAGGGCTATTAATCGACTAGAAGAACCAACAGAAGGCACTGTTACAATTGAAGGCAAGGATATAACCAAGCTAGAAAAGAGAGATTTAAGAAGCTCAAGAAAAGAAATTGGTATGATATTTCAGCATTTTAATTTATTAAACTCAAGAACTGTATATCAAAATATAGCTTTCCCTTTAGAAATAAATGACTATAACAAACAAGCTATAGAAAAAAGAGTTAATGAATTACTTAGGGTTGTTGAGTTAACTGATAAAAAAAATGCATATCCATCACAGCTAAGTGGCGGGCAAAAGCAAAGAGTTGCTATAGCTCGTGCACTTGCAAATAATCCAAAAATACTATTATGTGATGAGGCTACATCAGCACTAGACCCTAAAACTACTAAGGCAATACTCAGTCTAATAAAAAAAATTAGAGCAGAATTCAAACTAACAGTAGTTCTAATAACTCATCAAATGGAAGTTATTAAGGAAGTATGTGATAGAGTGGCAATAATAGAGGATGGTAGAATAATTGAACTTAATACAGTAGAAGAAATATTTGCTAGACCTAAAACTAATACTGCAAAGGCATTTATTTCTCACATTCATAGAAGTGATGAAGATGAGATAATATTCCCAAAATCTCCAGACTCTACAGTGGTTAAACTTAGCTATTTAGGTGATTCTGCTAAGAAACCTATTATTGCTGATTTAATTAGGAAATTTGATATTGATATAAATATATTGTCAGGAGACATTGATGAGTTGCAATCCACTAGTGTAGGTAATCTTTTAATTCAGATCCTCGGGAGCAACATAGAAATGGAAAGAGCCTTTAAATGGATTAAGGAACAAAATATTGACCTAGAGGTGATATGGAATGGATAATATTTTCTCACTATTAATACCTTCTTTGTGGGAGACTCTTTTAATGGTAGCTCTCTCCACGGTTTTTTCATTGATACTAGGATTCCCTCTAGGAATATTATTAGTTATAACAGAAAAGGGCGGAATATGGGAAAAGCCATCCTTAAATTCTATTCTTAGTGCTATAGTAAATGTATTTCGCTCATTCCCATTTATTATACTGATGATATTTGTTATGCCACTTACTAAAGTAATAGTCGGTAAGTCTATAGGGACACTTGCTACTGTAGTGCCTTTGTCAATTGCGGCTGCCCCTTTTGTGGCTAGAATAATTGAAGGTGCCTTAAAGGAAGTAGACAGAGGAATAATAGAGGCTGTCTCTTCAATGGGTGCTTCTACATTTGAAATAATAACTAAGGTATTAATTCCAGAAGCCATGCCTTCATTGATACTTGGAATTACATTAACCATAATAAACCTAATAGGGTATTCTGCAATGGCTGGTGCAATAGGAGGAGGTGGACTAGGAGACTTAGCCATACGTTATGGTTATCATAGATTTCAAACTGATATAATGATTGCTTCTGTAATTCTTATAATAATATTAGTTCAAGTAATACAATTCATAGGAAACAAATTAGCACTAATAATAGATAAAAGAAAATAAGGAGGAATAAATAATGAAAAAATCATTGAACCTTTTATTAGCAATTATATTAGTTACTGCAATAGCAATTACTGGCTGTCAATCAAATTCAAATAAGGACAAGGTTATAGTAGTGGGTGCTTCTCCAAAGCCACATGCAGAATTGCTTAAATTAGTGGCTGATGACTTAGAAAAAGAAGGCTATAAGCTTAAAGTAGTAGAATTTACTGACTATGTAAAACCAAACCTAGCATTAGATGAAAAAGAACTAGATGCAAACTTCTTTCAACACTTACCATATTTAGAAGACTTTAATGCAGAAAAAGGCCTTGATTTAGTTGCATTAGCAAGCACCCATATAGAGCCCATGGGATTATATTCAAACAATTTTAGTAATATAAGTGAATTAAAAGATGGTGCAGAAATAGCTATTCCTAATGATACTGTAAATGGTAGTAGAGCTCTATTATTCCTTGAAGACAATGGACTAATTAAGCTTAAGGAAGGAGTTGGATTTAAGGCAACTGAAAAGGATATTGTGGATAATCCTAAGAATATCACTATCAGACCTCTTGAAGCAGCTCAACTGCCTAGAGCCTTAGATGATGTAGATGCTGCTACAATAAACGGTAACTATGCACTACAAGCTGGTTTAAATCCTACTAAGGATGCTGTCCTTATAGAAAGATCAGATTCACCTTATTCTAATATAATTGCTATTAGAAAAGGTGAAGAAAACAATCCTAAGCTTCAAGCTTTAGTAAAAGCACTTCAGTCTGATGAGGTTAAGAGTTTTATTGAAGAACAATATGAGGGTGGAGTTGTTCCTTCATTCTAAACAAAAAAGATAGATCCTTCATTTCATTCAATATGACAATTGAAAAAAGCCCTTCTGACTGCAAACCAGAAGGGCTTTGATTATTCTATAAACTTCTTAATTTATTCAATATGATTCTTTGCTCAACTGATGCTACAAGTCTTCTTGTATATGCAACTGTATCTGGGTTTACGCTCATGCTGTCTATTCCTTCTTGTACGAGGAACTCTGCAAACTCTGGGTATTGAGATGGTCCTTGACCACAGATTGATATGGTCTTTCCATATTTGTGAGCAGCTTTTATAAGTATAGAAATTGCTCTTTTAACTGCTTCATTTCTCTCATCAAAGTATCCCATATTGTTCAATATTCCTGAATCTCTGTCAGCACCCATTGTAAGCTGAGTTAGGTCGTTGCTTCCTATACTGAATCCGTCTACCATTTGAGCAAATTCTTCTGCTTCAAATACTACTGATGGTACTTCTGCCATTATCCAAAGCTTGAAGTTTCTACCTTGCTCTAGTCCTTCTTCAGCCATTATTTCTTTTACCTTCTTAAGCTCCCAAGTTGTTCTTACAAATGGTAGCATTACATATACATTTGTTAGCCCGAATTCTTCTCTTACTTTTCTTATAGCTCTACACTCTAATCTAAAGCCTTCTTCATATTCTGGAGAAATATATCTAGATACTCCTCTCCAGCCTATCATTGGGTTAGCTTCTATTGGCTCAACTTCGTTTCCACCCTTTAATCCTCTAAATTCGTTTGTTCTGAAGTCACTTAATCTAACTACTATAGGTCGTGGATATATTTCTTGAGCTACCTTTGTAATGCCTTCAGCCATTTTATCTATTACTATTTGTCCTTGTCCAGTTCTTAATAGATACATTGGATGTGCACCTACTAGGTTAGTAAATATAAACTCTGTTCTCATAAGTCCTATACCATCAAATGGTAGGTTTTTATATCTTCCTATCATTTCTGGTTCACCTAAGTTCATGTATATCTTAGTTGCAGTTATTGGTGCTAATTGATGAATCATTTCTTCACTAACTACTCCTGTTGTAGATGCTGATTTTTCTTCTTTTTCTTGTTTTTCTTGTAGAACTATACCTTTATAAACTACTCCTCTTGATGCATCAACTGTAACTTCTAAGCCTTCTGTTAATATTTCACTTGCTTTCTTAGCTCCAACTATACATGGTATACCTAATTCTCTAGATACAATTGCTGCATGGCATGTTCTTCCACCTTCATCAGTAACTACAGCGGCTGCTTTTCTCATAGCTGGTACCATATCTGGATTTGTCATTACTGTAACTAATATATCTCCGTCTTGTACTCTATCTATTTCAGTAATATCTTTAATATTTCTTACCTTTCCGCCATTGATGCCTGGTGATGCAGGTAAACCTCTAACTAATGAAATTAATTCTGCAGGTTGTTGTTGAGACACCATATCTTTATTCTCTCCCTTTAATGTAGTGATTGGTCTTGCTTGTAAAATATATAACTCTTCAGTATCAGCATCTAATGCCCACTCAATATCCTGTGGTGATTTATATAGTTCTTCTATTATCATCCCATTCTTTCCTAGATTAGCTACCTCTAAATCGTCAAGACAAGGATCATTAACCTTATTGTATCCAAGGTATTCTTCTACTTTAACTTCAATAGTCCCTACATCTTCTCTATTTCTTATAACCATAGTATTTTTCTCAGCTATGTTTTTCTCTACAATAGCTAGTGTTTTTTTATCAAGAATAAACTCATCAGGTGTTACTATACCTGAAACTACAGCTTCACCAAGTCCCCAACTTGCATTTATCATTATCTGACCTAAATCGCTTGTAATTGGATTTGCTGTAAACATAACACCAGAAATTTTACTGTTCACCATTTTTTGAACAACTACGCTTAATGCAACCTCTTCATGCTTAAATCCTTGATGATTTCTATAATATATTGCTCTTGCTGTCCATAGAGACGCCCAACATTTTTTTATGTGTCTTAGTACCTCTTCCATTCCACTTATGTATAAATATGTATCTTGCTGTCCTGCAAATGAAGCCTCTGGTAAATCTTCAGCAGTTGCAGAACTTCTAATAGCCACCTGTGGATTAGTTAATTTTACTCTTTCACTGAATTCCGTATATGCTTTTACTATTTCTTCTTCTATTTCTATTGGCATATCTGCTTTAACTATTAATCCTCTTATTGCAGCACTTTTCAATTGAAGTTCAGAGGAGTCTTCCATATCCAAACCATCTAAGATATTTAGTATGTCACTTTGCAGGTTTGATTTGTTTATGAAATCTGTATAAGCAGAAGCTGTAACACAAAATCCAGGAGGAACGTTTGCTCCTTTAACAGTTAGTTCCCCAAGATTAGCTCCTTTCCCTCCAACTAGAGGTATATCTTCCTTGTTTACTTCATTAAACCACTTTATATACTTGTGCTCACTCATATATATTTCTCCCTTCATTAAATTCTATTATTTATATACATATTATAGCACATATATTTAAATGTGCCATACTTTTTATACATTTTTAATAAAAATTTAAGCTATTTTATAAATAATCATTTTAATTGGCGATATAGTATGTCACAAAGTTGTTTTATATAGTATTAATAATGGATTTAGAATTCCCTTAAAAAAAGTCTTCTTTTGCCAAGAAGACTTTTTTATTAGTCAATTACAATTACTGCAGTATCATTCAAGTCCGCCCAATCATATATAAATTTAGCATGGCTAGTATAGTTTCTTACACATTTAGCTGACCTTGGAGTTGTTCCTATTGTTAGTAGATACTCCTTCATTCCCGGATCAACTTTTTCTCCGTCTACTTCAACATATTTTACTGGTACTCCATGAATATATGCTCCAGCTGAAAACCTAGTACCATAAGGTGCATATCCAGCAATTTCTCCTGTTCCATAATCTAGATAGAAAAATCTGTCCCTTTTTTGCAATACCTTAAAGCTACCAGTTGGGGTTTCATACTTATTATTGTCAGGTACTCCTGTTGTTGCAAGTGTATATGAAATCATAGTCCATATTTCATTTGTATTTTCGAATAATGCTTGGTTTTGGTTTGCCTTATCTACTACTATTACTTTATTTAAAACATCTAAATTGTCATCGAAAGAAATATAATTTTTAGGTATCCAAAAGTCTCCATCATATACTAGATTTCTAACCTTAAAATATTCACTTGCTTCATCTACAATAAAGGTTATCATTCCATCAGGAAAATACCTAAATTCATTTAAATTCTCTAGGTTATTGTAAGCTGGCGCACTTTGATAAGCTTGAATACCAAACTCATCAATTGCCTTGCCATCCTTTATAGGTGGAGAACCATTTACATTCTTATAATTGGATATGTATCCATATTGATTTTGGGTTAATGCTTGCTCTAGCCTCCTTACTTCCTCAGCCATAATATCAAATCTAAATCTTCTAGGTTCACCTGCATCACCTGTTACATAGCCATAGACTGGATCTCCGTTTTCTAACCAAGAAAGCAAGTACCATACTTGGTCACCCTCTATCTTTGCTATACCTTCAAGCTTAACCTTGGAATATTGAGTTCCTTTTCCAAAAACAGGTGAATCCAGTGTAGGATTCTCATAAATATTTACATTATCTGATGTAATCAATAAATAGTCATAAGGCATTTCATAATTATGATATCTTATATCTACATAAATACTATCTGGTAACTGAGTCATAAACATTTGCGCTCCGATGGCATTCAAGCTATTAGTAAGCCTATCTGAATTAAATCTGTTTAAACTGCCTGCCATACTATTAAACTGAAGCGTCATGTCTTTCTTTTCTCCAACTCTATTTAAATAAATGTTTGTAATTTCTGTATCTTTGTCAATATCAATATAATTTATATTTGGTTCTAAATCATCATCTGCTATTTTATCTCCGCCTATGCCTCCATCTTCAGTATTAATATCAATTTTGTTTTGAATTTGGTTTTTTGGTTTTTGATTTTTATTCAATTCTCCTATGTCACATGATGTAAAAACCAATACAAGCGCTAGTATTGTCAATAAATATTTTTTCATATTGTTTTAAATACACCTCCTAGTGCATTTAGTTTAACCAAAAATAACAAAAAAATAGGCTTCAATAAATTATTGAAACCTATTCCTTAAACTTTTGATTTGTTAATAATTACCAAATGTAGCATCTGTTGAATATAAAAACTAGTATTAAGAAAAAGAAAAGCAAACTATCTTCCATTCCATCAAATAATGGACAGTTACAGAAAATTAGAACTAACAATAGGAAGAAAAATAGCAAACTTTCATTTTTATCATCATATTTAGCAGATTCAACTTCTGCTGGCATATTGCTACTAATTTCTAATGACATAAAATTCTCCCCCTTCAAATAAGAATCTCATTTATGGGTCATGACTATGTAACCCACCTTAATACTACATATTATTCTTTTTGTGAAGAATTGTTACTTTAAAAATAAATATTTGCTTTATACATAGGTATAAAAAACCAATTAAATAGAAATAATATGTTGTGTACTAGATATTATTATATAAGGAGTGGTATTATGGATACATTAGCATTGGTTCTAGTTATTGTAGGTGCTGTAAACTGGGGCCTAATCGCTTTGTTTCAATTTGACCTAGTAGCTACACTTTTTGGAGGTCAAGATGTTTTTCTAAGCAGAATAGTATATGGACTTGTAGGATTGGCTGGAGTATATTGCATAAGTTTACTGTTTAGAGACAGAAATAGAGTTGATAGTTAACCAATAGTCGTATATAAAAAAGAGAAATCCAATTTGGATTTCTCTTTTTTATATTGTATTAACAATTGTTGCTTATTTTCCTGCAATAGCTAGGTTATTTATCTTAAGTGATGGTGAACCTATATAAGCAGAGCTAGGGAAACCAAACTTTAAATCATTTCCAACAGCTTCAATACCCTTAAATACTTCATAAAGGTTACCAGCTATAGTAATCTGGTTTATAGGTCTGGCAACTTTTCCTTCTTCTACTAAATATCCATATGCAGAAAGTGAAAAGTCTCCAGATACAGGGTTAAGACCAGAATGAAGCCCTTGTACGTCTATTATCATAATTCCTTTCTTAATATCTTCAATCATGCTATCTAAGCTAGTGCTTCCATTCTCTATATACATATTTGTAGGTGATATAGAAACTGGTGACTTGTAAGAGCCTTTGCTTGCATTTCCAGTTGATTCAACTCCATCTTTCTTAGCGGTTTTAGAATTATGTAGATAGGTTTTTAAAACTCCCTTATCTATAATCTTTTTATACCTAGCAGCTACTCCTTCTCCATCAAAGGAAGATGATGCAACCCCATCTTTTAAAAATGGGTCGTCTACTATTGTAAGCAATTCATTTGCTATTTGCTCACTTAGCTTTCCTTTTAACAATGATAGCTTCTTTTGAACATTTTCAGCTATAAAAACTGATGAAAATGCTTGTAATATACTTGCAGCCACATCATTTCTTAGTATTATTGGATATTTTCCTGACTCTATACTTTCAGCTCCTAACATAGATACAGCTTCTTTAACTGCATCTGCAGCTAGTTTTGCAGCATTAAATTTTCTAAAGTCATTGCTAGTGATAAAACTCATTCCAGTTTTTACATCTTCTCCCTCTTTAACCACAACGGATACATAGGCTTGAGCTATATTTGATTTGTTTTCAAGATTTAACCCCTTAGTATTTGCAATCAGCGTATATCCTTTACCTTCACCATATACACAGGAGTTAACAGAAGTTACACGTTTATCTGCAGCATAAGCTGCTTTTTCTAGGGCCTTAGCAAAATCTATCTTTTCTTCTGTTGTTACATTTTCAAGCTCACTATTATATGTATATACTTCCTTATATTCCTTAGAGCCAGAAAAAATTTCTTCCTCATCTTCACTGTCTATAGTCACTGCGTTTTCTATAACTTCTTTAATAAGCATATCTATTGAAGATTCATCTACCTTCTCTGTATATGAATATCCCATCTTACCATTGTAAACTCCTCGAAAAGATAGGCCTATTTCGTCTGATAAACTATACTTGTCTATTTCGCCTTCAAATATTCTTGTATCAAACTGCTTACTTCCTTGGATATATACTTCCATATCACCTAAGCCTAACTCTTTTCCTCTATCAAATATTTTTTTAATTAACTGTCGATTTGACATTATTGACCCCCCTTTCTTCCACCTACTGTTATTGACTTAACTCTTATTGTAGGTTGACCTACATCTGTAGGTATAGAGCCGCTAGCTGATCCACACATTCCCTGACCAAAGTCAAGATTGTTTCCTACCATGTCAATTTGCTTAAGCACTTCCATTCCAGTTCCTATTAGAGTAGCACCTCTAACAGGTTCCTCTATCTTTCCATTTCTAATGATATATCCTTCACTTACTGCAAAATTAAAATCACCAGTAGCAGGATTTACAGAACCACCACCCATGTATTTTGCAAATAAACCATACTCTGTATTGCCTATTATTTCTTCTTTTGTTGAACTTCCATTTGCTATATAGGTATTGGTCATTCTAGATGTTGGAGCATATTTGTATGATTGTCTTCTTCCTGAGCCAGTGACCTCCATTCCCATCTTTTTCCCGTTAAGCTTATCAATCATATAGCCCTTTAATATACCATTTTCAATTAAAATATTTTTCTTAGACTTTGTTCCTTCATCGTCTATATTTTCTGAGCCCCAAGCATTTGGAATTGTTCCGTCATCTATAGCTGTGACTACGTCAGATGCAACCTTTTCGCCAAGTTTTCCTGCAAATACTGATGTTCCCTTGGCAACTGATGTGGCTTCTAATCCATGACCACACGCTTCGTGGAAAATAACTCCACCAAATTCATTGTCTATAACAACAGGCATTTTTCCACTTGGACATAAGTCTGCCAAAACCATTGTCTTTGCAATTCTAGCCGCTTCCTTGCCATAATCCTCTATATTAATCTTATCATAAAATTCAAATCCCATATGAGCTCCAGGCCCGTAAAAGCCTGACTGCATCTCGTCATTTGCAGAAGCAACAGCTGAAATGGCTGTTCTAGTACGTGTTCTCTTATCCTCTGCATATAGTCCTTCAGAGTTAGCAATAAGTACATTTTGTTCATAGTCAAGATATCTTACTGTTACCTGAGATATAACTTCATCGTAGTTTTTAGCTGCATTGTAAGCCCTCTTCATCAATTCAACCTTTTGTGATTTCTCAATACTACTTGGAAGTAGCTTTATCGGATGAATATTATTTATGTCTAATTTAGTAAAGTCTAAAACCTGATGAACATTGCTTCCTTTTATAGCTGCAGCAGCTTCTTTGGTAACCTTTATTAAATTTTCTCTAGTTGAATCATTTGTATATGCATATATACTATTTAATCCATAAAATATTCTTATACCCACACCATAATCTCTTCCTGATATACCACTCTCGATTTTTCCGCCTACAAGTAAAAGCCCTGTATTAAACCTGTCCTCTACAAATATTTCCGCAAAATCCCCTCCAGTTGAAAGAGAGGCAGTTAATACATCTTCAATAATTGATCTGCTTAGCATTTATTAACCTCCTTAAATCACTATTCATTTTCATAAATTCTTTATTTCATAATACTTTAAAACTACTTTGTATAGTATTTAATATATACTTCAATACACGAATGAATTTTCCTTCTTTTAAGAACATAATTTTTCAGAAAATAAGCAAACCTTCCACTCCAGTTCAGGCTGACAATAGAAAATTTTTAGCTATTTCTTGTCATCCTGAGCTTTGGGAAGGTTCTCACAAATCAAACATTAATTAATTATCACAAAAATATTTTTATGTTCTTGTCTATATTCCTTTTTCTATAACTTCAAAAATAAATTTCCCATTTTCATAGAAGAGCTCTCCATCTGCGTAAATCTTTCCTCCATCTCTCATATCACAAAGCATATCCCAATGGACTGTAGATTCATTTTTTGCACCTGTACTTGGATATGAAGCTCCTACAGCAGCATGTACTGTTCCACCAATTTTCTCATCAAAAAGCATATTTCTAGTAAATTGTTGGATTCCATAGTTTGTTCCTATGGCAATTTCACCTAAAGTTCTAGAACCAGCATCAGTGTCTAATAGAGCAAGTAAAAGATCTTCCCCTTTTGCAGCCTCAGCCTTAACAACCTTACCTTTTTCAAATGTAAGTCTTATGTCTTCGATTTCTTTTCCTGCATATATACCAGGGAAGCTAAACCTTATATGTCCTTCTACAGAGTCTTCAACTGGGCCTGTAAATACTTCGCCATCTGGGAAATTGACTTTGCCATCACAGTTAACCCATTTTCTTCCTGACGTGCTCATTCTCAAATCTGTTTCTTTAGAAACTATACGAATATCCTTCTTTTTGTCCAGATACTTAACTACCTTTTCTTGCTCTTCAGATATTCTCTTCCATTCAGCTGTTGGGTCATCCTTATCAATTAAACCTGCTTTAAATACAAAATCCTCGTACTCTTCTAAAGACATACTTCCTTCTTGCGCATCAGAATGTGTAGGAAATTGTGTCAAGCACCATCTGTATTCGCCATTGGCCTCACGTTTATTTTTAATATCTACTATTTCCTTTAATCCTCTTCTCCTAGCAACTATTCTTTGTGGATCAACTCCAGCTAGTTCTTTTGTATTTACTCCGCCTAGTAGATGAATAGTAGCATCATATTTTTCTGCTATTGTTTTGTTAACTGGAGAAACAAATTTAAGCTGCTCATCGCTTCCATCTTTTAATAAAATTTCGGAAATACCTTCAACTCCTGCAGTAATTTCTGGATAAGCACCAACTCTTAGGGCTTCCCTATAAAGCTCTTTCAATAAAGGTTCTGTCGCTACACTGCCTGTAATATGCAAGTATTCATCTTTCTTAATTCCTAATGAATAGTTAATTATTAAATGTGCTAATTTTTGTAATCTAATATCTCTCATATGTACCTCCTCATTTTATTAACGATTTTGTCTTCATTAGAAAAACTATTCTAGATTGTTTTTCTTAATCCTTTAAAATCAACAAATTAAATATTATTTTTTGTTAATAACTATACCTATTAGCTATCTATACCTTTCAAACCCTAAATATCTAGTCCTTGAAATTTCAACTTTCCTTTGTCCTTTTCAACAATCTGACCATATTCTCCATCAGCCACCTGAAATTCCAATCAAAAATACAATCGTCACTAGTACCGGAATAAATGAAAACATAAAATTATTAACTGGGCCAAAATAAATAAAATTACTAATAATATTGTTCATTAAAACCACCTACCTGTTCTATGTATTGATTTATTACTTTCTACCTCTATATCTTCCTGTTCTTAGTTCATTAATATAGGCATCAATTTCTGGCATATCGGACTCTTTTGCTAATTTAATAGCTAATTCCACATCATAAGGTATCCTCACAAAGTTAATTTGAAATCCTTTATTGTCTCTTCCCTTATATTCGCCTTCTAGTATTACATAAGAGGCTAATGTTATGTCTAGTGGATTACCTACACTTCCAGCATTAAAAATCACCTTATCATCAAAATAACTGATATAAGCACCATGGATATCACCATATCCAACGATATCAGGATTTTTGTCACCAAAAATCTTTCCTGTCTTATCTGTATTATCAAACATTCCAAGAATCTTTTCCGACGGGCTGTGGCTGTGTACCCTATGAAATACACTTTGTGGTGAAGCATGAAAAAGTCTTATTAGCCTTCCACTAATATAAAAATCTAATGAGAAAGGTAGATTTCTAATATAATCTAGTCTTTCCTCTCCTAGCTTTTCTCTAGCCCATTTCACCATTTCATAATCATTTGCATCAGAAAGCATAGCATCCCAATTTCCCATAAGTACTACATCACATTCTTCTTTAATAACATCTACTGCTTCAGCAGGATTAGGCCCTTTACCAGCCAGATCCCCTAGACACATTATTCTATCGATTTTCTTTTCTTTAATGTCTTCTAAAACTGCATTTAATGACGGAATGTTTCCATGAATATCTGAAATAATTGCAATCTTATCCAAGCCAAGACCTCCCTAATAACCTTCGAACACACTATAAGTTATTCGTTTCTTATATTTCAATTTAAATTCGAAGTTATTATATTATCTTTGGTTCTTATTATTTGTTTATTCCATATTATATATTTATTCCACAAACCGCCTTGAAATCCTTCAAGTATAACATTAAAAAGCCTCTTTTAATAATAAGGCTTAAACTCATTATCAGAGGCTTTCATAATATCTATAATTTTCTCTATCTTCTTCAACTGAACTTTACCCTTCTCTGGCATAAGTGGTTCAATAGAATTTGCTAGTTTTAGCATAGAAGTTACTTTATCTGTGTTTTGTGTAGAAACTGTTTGAGAATAATCTTCTAGATTTCCTTTTGTTTTAAATATGTTTTGCTTGGTTTCTATAACGCTTTCTGCTAGCTTTTTTCTATCATCATCTAAGTAATTTGCTAGATTGGATATAATTCTTTCTTTTCTATCTATCATTGATAGATCTTGGTTTAAGGCACTAACATTATCAGTATAATCACTATTGACTATTCTGTTTAACCTACTAAGTATTTCAAAAATATCCTGTACTCTACCCAAAACTTGCTGATCTTCCTGTAGAAAATAAGGGCTTATTTCTTTTAATAGTCCAACTTTGTCTTTATAGTTTTTAGTAGAAGTAGTAGAGTTAGTTTCTACCTTGAAAACCCCACCCTTCTCAATTAAAATAAAAATCAAAATAGGCAAGGCCAATATAGTTAAATTTTGCAAGCTAATGTTTCTATTCTCTGCCATACTTATAACCACCTTATTCTTTAAGATGCAATATATTATACTTTATTTTATGCCCTTAAAACTTAAAGGTGATTACTAAAACTATAATAGATTTATAGCTTCATATTCCTGATTTAATGTATTAATTATGAGTAATCTTCTTCTTAGTAAATCTCCTCTTTTTATTAATAGCTTTAACACTTCACTTACTTCTATAGATGCAACTAAAGCAGGAGTAAAGGATGGATTTCCTAGCTCTAATTCTAGGCCGTTATTATCTCTATTAGAATACAATACATCTAGAGTTCTGTCTCCTGGTAAAATTGTTGTTACCTGTCCATACCAGCCTGCTATAGCCCCATGTACAAGAGGTGTATTAAGCTCTTCAGATAAATTTTGAATAAGTAATCTGGTGTCTACGCTGTCTAATGCATCAACTACTACATCATGGTCTTTTAGTATATCCAATCCATTTCCTTCTGTTAATCTTTCATTTATAGCTTTTACTTTAATTAATGGATTTACACTATTAACTCTTGCTTTGGCCACTAAAGCCTTTGGTTTTCCTAAAGAGTCCATATCTGAAAGAAGCTGTCTATTTAAATTTGTCTCCTCAAATACATCTCCATCAACAACTGTCAGATGTCCGATTCCTAATCTTGCAAGCATTTCAATAATATACCCGCCTAATCCTCCGCAGCCTACTACACAAACCTTAAAGTTACTAAGGCTAGCATTTTCCTCAGGTGATAACATATCCATGTTTCTTGAATATCTTTTCATTAAATCACTCCTAATCCTTGCTCGTCCCTTAGCTCTCTCAATGATTTGGTAGTTATATTACTATCGTCTAATCCTATAAGCTCCGATGCTCTCTTTATGTCTTCTTTTTTAGTTACTTCTATCTCCATGTAAGGAAATGGATAAGTGGATTTATCCCAAGTATCTATGTCAAATCTCATATTTTCATATAAATATGAAATCCTCTCCTTTGTGCCTTCATGTATCACTTTCAAATTTAAGTGCTCAAGTATACTATTAAGTGATTTTTTATCTGTAACCATTGTTTCTATTTCTAGGTTTTCTCTAGCTACATGGCTAGATACATTCTTCTTTAATGTAAAAAAAATCTCCACCTTACCAGTAATTAAATCCTTGCTTTCTCTTATTCTCAAATATCCATCTCCTAGTTTTTCTACAATCCTATCCTCAGAATCATATAATGTATTAACTTGAAATTCCTTACTTAATAACTTTGCCCCCAACTTTACAAGTCTTTCTTCTATATCCTTTTTATCAATACCTAGTACCTTTACTTCTATTTCTTTTGCCATCTTCTTCCCCTTCCAATATGTTTATTAAGTGATTTTATTCAATTCTGAATAAATTATATTTTTTTTGGAATAAAGTTTATGTAATCACTGGATATACAATAAAAATCAATCCCATCTACATAACCCTCTACAGCAAATTTATGCCCTTCTCCATGTAAATGTCCATATACACACTTAGTCACGTTATGTTTTTTCATAATATCCACAAATTCATTAGGTGATTTGTTTTCCGTATTAAAGGGTGGATAATGAATCATAACAACCTTTTCTAATGTATTATCTTTAATAGATGATAGAGAATAATCAAGTCTATTTATTTCACGTGAAAATATTTTCTCGTCATGTGAATCAAACTCATCACTATCCTTTGCAGCCCATCCTCTTGCTCCACATATTACAATAGAATCATATGTATAGCTATCATTATGAAGAAAGTGGATAGTTTTTAAATCAAGGCCTTCTAGCTTCGATTTTGTAGACCACCAATAATCGTGGTTCCCTCTGCTAATAACCTTGTGTCCAGGGAGTTCGTCGATTTTCTTTAAATCAATATATGCTTCTGAGAGTCTTAATGCCCAAGATATATCCCCAGCAATTAGAACTAAATCGTCTTCTGATACTACTTCCTTCCAATTACTAAATGTATTTTCCTGGTGGTCTATCCAGTTGCTACCGAAAATATCCATAGGCTTATCTCCTATAGAGTCTAAATGAAGATCTGCTATTCCATATACAGCCACAATTTCACCCCCAAACTCAAGTTAAAGTTAATGTTTAACATCAACCCTTAAAGCCCTAATCTTTCAGATTCCTTATAGTTAAAGTACTACATTAACTATACTAAATATTAACTAAATTAAACTTTGCTCCATTTTTTCTAAGGATATCTATTTCTCTATTTTGACATGTAAATAATATTATCTGTCTGTTTATGCTTTCTTTATATAAGAACTCTAATATATTATTAAGTCTATCAAAATCATACTGTACAAAGCAATCATCTAGAATTAATGGTAGTGCATTTTCTTCCTTTATTATATCAATAATACAAAATCTCATGGCAAAATAAAGCTGGTCTATGGTTCCTCCACTTAGTTTTTCAACATCAACAATTTTATTACTGCTTGGATCTACAACCTTTATATCTAAATTCTCAGTTATTTTTACTTCATTATACTTTCCCGCTGTTGCCTTTTCAATGATTTTTCCTACTCCACTATTGAGTCTAGGTGCAAAATCTCTTTGAATGTTCCTAGATATTTTGTCAATAGTATCTCTAGCTAACTCTAGTGAAGATAGATTTCTTTCATATTCTTCTTTAATACTGTTTTTTCTTATAATTTCCTCTTCTATTAGCACTAGGTCTGCTGTAGCTGAACTTATAATTCTGATTTTTTCTTCAAATCTTGTAAGATCATTTTTTGTTTCTAAAATTGAATTATCTATTTCTTTTAAATTGGCTGCTAACTTCTCTCTATCAAGCCCTTTTATGTCCTGCTCTAGTGTCTCAGTAAAATCCTCTGATTTTTCTTTTAAAAAATCTATGTTATTATCTCCAAGAATGTTGCTAAGCAAACTTTTTTGGCTTTCTAAGAGTTGAATAGAATTCTCATAGGTTTTCTTTTTCTCTAACCCATCTTTAAATGCTTCAATACTGCTTACATTATTCTTTTTATACATAATTAAGAGGCTATTGCCAATAATTTTTTGTTTTCCTTCAATATCTTTTATTTCATTTCCTAAGTCACTTATTTCATTACTAATTTCTATTTCTTGTCTTTTTTGCTCTAAAAACTTAGAGTATTCGTTTTTAAATCTTCTTATCTTGTCTATAGATACTGTATCTTCATTTATTAAGCTTAGATACCTCTTGATTTTATCCTCAAGCTTTTGTATTTCTTCAATTAGAATGTTTTTCTTACCCTTGAGTTCCATTACCTCATTTTCTACAAAACTTTTCCGAGCCATATCATTGGCAAGTTTTCTTAATTCTATCTTAGATTTGCAGTTATATAAATCAAGAATTTCTAGCATATTCTTTTCAAGTGCTTCAATTCTATTTTTTCTCTGTTTTTCCTTCTCTTCAATATCCCCTGCCTGCTCCTCTAATGTGTTAATGTAGCTTTTTAAATCCTTTGATGCAAAAAAAGTGTATATTAACAGAGTGAAGGGAGCAAAGGAGATGAAATACATAGCTTTAGATATTACAAATCCTAAAAAGAGGCATACTAATGTCCCTAATATTGAAAGAATCTTTACAAGATTTAATCTCTTAATGCCTTTTGATTTTTCATCAAGTCTAGCATTTAAAAACATTATATTGTTATACTCATTGTTATATGATAGGCTATTTTTTTCTTCCTCTAGCTCTTCATATTTAAAGAGGTTTTCAGTAAGGTTTTTATCTTCAAAATCAAGCTTGTCTCCCGACATCCTAGAAATTTTATTGTAGATAACATCTAAATCCTCTTTTTTTTGCTCCATAATGTTATAGTAGGCTATTAATTGTTCCACTTCTTCACCTTGAATTCCTTCATAGTAGCTATTTTGCTCTATTAAAATTCTGGTCCTTTTTAGTCTTGTTTGAGCTTTATTTTGTTTTTCCTTTACTTCTTCTTTATTATCACTTAGCGACTTAATCTCTTGCTGATATTTAATAGATTCAGAATAATCATCATAGCTTAATGCTGCGTATTCCTTAAGTTCTTCTATTTGCTTTTTTAGTATGTTTATTTCATCTGAAAGCTTTAAACACTCAATATACTTTTCTCTAGCTTGAAATATTTCAAGTAAATTAATATTTCCAGCTGCTTTAGTTTTTTCTTTATATAATTCTCTTATTTGGTCCGAAAGAAAATTTGCCTTTTCCTGGTATTCTTTTACCTCTATAGAAATTGCTTGAGCATTTTTCCTTTCATTTTGCAATTGTTCAATTTCTTCAACTACTTTCCCATAAGGAGATGTTTTTATCCTTTTTTCAGTTCCTATTTCATTTATTTTCTCATTAAACTTCTCTAATACCTTCTTAATTGAAATATCTTCATCGAGACTTCCTCCAAGATTTATCAGGCTATCTTTAACCTCCTTGGAAAGTGCATCCTCTGCCTTGCTCTTTAGCTGGCCAATGGATATTGTATTGTTGTAAACAATGCTGTTTAGCCCCATATGGTTTAACATAGGCTGATGAAGTCTAGTTATATTATCATACTCAAAAAGGTGGCTTATATCTTCTCCTGTTTTGTCGTCGATTATTTTTACCTCATCATTTCCCCTTAGAAAGTTTCTTTCTATTCTATATGCATCATTTTTAACTATATATTTTAATACTCCACTATAGTCTGTATAATCCCACGGCAAGAACCTGTCATAATCATCGGTATATATTTTTCTTTTAATATAAGATTTAAAAAATCCAAAAAGCATACCTTCTATGAACTTATGAATAGTAGTTTTACCTGCTTCATTATCTCCATATATAATGTTAAATCCCTCTTCAAGATTAAGTGACTTGCCCTTAAACTTTCCAAATGAAGTAAGCATAATCTCTCTTATAATCATTTTTTCACCTTCTCGCTTAGAAGTATTTCTAGTCCATAGTATAGTGCATTCTTAACAGTTTCATTTTCTAGCCCTTGCTTCTCCATTTCCTTTATAAAAAGGCCTACTATATTATTGGTGTTTTCCTTAGAGATTTTTTCCAAATCGTAATCTGGTGTGGTTTTATCAATTATCTCTATATAATAAAAATCATTTAGTAAGTATTCTTTTATGTCCACAATATTTAAGTTGATATGGCTATCCCTAGTGCCTGTAACTATTGCTCTATGCAGATTTACATCTCTGTTTTCTTTGTGGTCAATAGCTTTAATCTTATCTAATATTTCGTTATAGCTCATATTTTCATTTATGGTGATTTCTTCAATAATAAACTCCCTTTTAGCAAAGGGAACAAAAGACATGTTAGTTTTGTCTTTAGAAATAATGCCTTCTATGATGCCATGACTGCCTGTCTCCCCAAAATCAAGAGGTTCTGGGCTACCACAATAGCTAATGCTCTTACTTATAAATTGAGGCTTGTGGATATGACCTAATGCAATATAATCAAATCCACTATTCATCAAATTATTTTTATTCATTGGAAGATATTCTGAATCCTTGCTTAAGGCATCTCCATGTATAAGTAAGATATTAACCTTATTTACATCTTCTACTTTTAAATCATCTACAAGATTGTCCCTCTCAAGCTTCTTATCCCAGCTAAGTCCCCATATTACTATATTTAAATCCTTAAATTCAAGCTTAGAAATACTATTTGGCTCAAATATATGAACATTGTCTCCCCATTTAATCAATCTATATAAAGATCTCCTTCCAAGAGTATCATGATTCCCTGCTGATATTACAACCTTTGTATCTCTAATTTCCCTAAACATAGAATCTATTCTCTTCACATCTGCAATTGAGCAGTATTCATCTTCAAATAGGTCTCCTGCAATAAGCAGAATATGTGCTTTTATTTCCTTACATCTATGGATTATTCTATTAAAGGTTTCCCACAGCTCAAGTCTTCTTGTATGAGCCTGCTTTTTGTCAAAGCTTGCGCTTTTGAATTCCATACCAAGATGAAGGTCTCCAGTGTGAATACATCTTATGTCCATTTAAAACACCATCCTTTACTAGAACATATATTCGATATGAGCCATTATAATTCCTTTATAATATTATGAAAAATTTCAACAATTAAAAAAATTATAAGGACAGGTACTTTGATTCAAGCAAAAGTTCCTGTCCCCATAAAATCTTACTGATAAATAATAGTATAGTCAATTTCATTTAATAGAAGATTATAATAGGATTATTTTTAGCACTATATAGTCCATTGATTATTTATGATACCTACTAGCTTCCAACTACCTTCATATTGTTCAAATACCAATCGAAGGCTTCTCCAATCCATGCCTTCATATTCTGGGTTGAACCCTGAAAAGTAGTATTCTACTACAATATGATTTTCATATACTTCAAATTGATTCTCTAACATATTTCCAATACTTAGTACTTCATTGTATCCAACCTTTTCAGCATTTACAAAATCTTCTGTGTATATGAACTTTTCATAGTAGTCACTTGGTGTTAATTCAATTTCATCTCCTATACCATCATAATATCCCCACACATAAATATCATTGTCCTTAAAGAAATTCTTTATCTCTTCTTTATTAAATACCAAATCACTTTCTAATGAAACATAGGTATAGGGAGTAAATCTAACACCCTTAATTGGATGAACAATGTCTGAAATCGTCTCTACATCCTTATCGCTTATTGCATTAATTATCTTATCTGATGTATCTTTGATTAATTTCGCTGCAACTTTAGGTTCAATAATACCCTCTTCTGTTAGCTCATATGTGTCATTTCCATAATCCATAATTATATCCTCATTATTTTCTTTATCTATAACCTCATTGCCTTTCATATCCTCACTAGGATTTGGACTGTTATTATTTGATTCCTTTCCAATTGTTCTATCTTCTAATATAGGCTGTTGATTTATGAGTTTTATAGATATTGGAGTTATCACTACTATACCTATAACAACAACTATAATTGCATTTCTAATTTTATGGCTTTTCACAAAATCACATCCTTAATGTATTATTTGGTTCATATACTTTTGACGTTAACAAATAATAATTGTTCCTGCTGTAAAATAATACTACATGCAAACCAATTGTTTGCCTCTGACACCATAATTATGGTCTAAATCAAAATTATAGAAATATTTAAAATAAGTTTAGGGATATTTCAATACACCCTAATAGAATTCCAAGTAGTAATTGCACTTATCATAAATATGCAAATATAACTTATAAAAGTAACTATAGCTTCACCCTTTTGGTATTCGCTTATAATAGAGATTAATGTACTCCTGAGAGCGTATGAATTTTGAAAATAATGCATGTAGGCTGGACATAAAAATAAAAAGAAAAATATACATTATATACTCAAAAAAATAATTGTATCTTCTTAAAAGAGCTATAAAGAAAAACAACCTACAAATCCTAAAAGAGTTGTCTTTAATCCTATTGAAAAGAAACTATTTTGGTTAGCGGAACTATCAAGACCAAATCTAATTATAGCATTTAAAATACCTACTGACACTATACAAATTAGTATATTACAAGTTTGTACCATTAAATCTATTTCTCCATATTCTGCACTGTATAATACTCTTGTATATATTGGCAGCATAAGAAAATAAGTAATTTAGCGCTAAAAGTACCTATTGCAAAAATAAGTATATTTAAGGCTAGTTTCTTATATCTATCCATTATTCTACCTTTTCCAGTGGCAATACTAAGGATTTACCTAAGCATATTATTAGCATATTTTGTGTTAATGCTCCAATTATTATTAGGCAAAATTTATTTATCATACCAGCAATACCATAGATAGGGACAATGAATAAAGCTGATATTCTGAATTGTTTATATGAAATAGATAAAGAAGTCAATGGACTTAGCCTTTAAGTATGGGAAAATCCCGAGATTTCAGAGCAAGAGGAAAATTCATCTAATCTATTTAGAGACCTACTAAAGTCATATGATTTTAAATTAACAGAATTAGATGGCATGCCAAATGCATTTTATGCTGAATATGGCAGTGGTTACCCTTCATTGCTATATTAGGTGAATATGATGCTCTACCAGGTTTATCTCAACGTTTAGATACTAAATTAAATCCAGTAGTAACAAATGGTCCTGGATACGGATGCGGACATGATTTACTTGGAGGGGCAGGTCTAGGTACTGCACTTGCAATAAAAACATATTTAGAAGTAACTAAGGTTAGTGGCACTATAAGGTTCTATGGCTGTCCTGAAGATGAGACTCTAGTAGGTAAGGTGAAAATGATATAAGTTGGAGCTTTCAATGGATGTGACTTGGCACCTAGCTGGCACCCAATGAGCGTTAATTCAGCCATTAAAGAAGCTTATTTATCAAACAATTCCACAATGAATGTAGGAGCAAATTATTTAAGAGAACATGTAATAGACAAGGCTCGTATTCACAACACAATTACAAATGCAGGTGGAGCTCCAAATATCATACCAAAAGAGGCGAATCATGGTGTTTTGTTAGAGCACCTCATCGGAAAGATGTTCAAGAGATAACCGAAAGATTATTAAAAATTGCTGAGAGTGCAGTATTAATGACTGAAACTAAAGTTCAAGACAGAATAATTGGTGGTTGCTATAAGCTTTTACCAAACAATGTGTTGTTCGATTTGACTCATAAAAGCATGTTAGAAATTAAGCCTCTAAAATATACTGAAGAAGAAATGGAATTTGCTAAGACTATTCAAGAAAAACTAAAGCCAAGTATGGTTTAAGGTGAAATAAAAAAATTTATGAAACTTAATGCTGATGAAAAGCTATATATGCACAAAGAAGTATTGGCAAAAGAAAAAGTAGATGCAATTGATATATCAGGTTCATCTATGGGTTTAAAGGGCATGACTTATGCTGCAGAGTTTTTGTGGGTATGACGTATGACTTATTAAATAATCCTGATTTAGTAAAGTCAGCCAAAGATGGATTCTACAATAGAACAAAAAATAATAATTATGTAAGTCCTTTAGAATAACAATTTTTTTGAAGATTTTCTTTTTTATTATACTTAATATAGTAATTATAAGGATACGATTATGGAATTACCATCTATCAGAGCAAGGTTAACAATGATATTATTTTTCTTAAATTGGTTGATACTAGCTAGCATTGTTAGCAAATAAATAATTAGATATATACCTAAGAACACAAGGCTCCACATATTAAAATCAGCAGCAAATATTAGAGAAAAGCCTGCTACAATTAATGGTAGGGTAATCATAGAAGTACTAATTATCGTCTTATTAATAAAAACAAATGATACCAAATAATAATATATCACACTGACTACTACTAGTATTAGAGCAGTTATATACTTACTCATTACAATCATATAAGGCTTCAAACGAGAGACTAAGGTTTTCTTAAATGAAATTATTAAAGAAACAGCTGATTCAACCTATAATTAGGGGACTATTTCTTTATTGTATATGAATTATATAGCATTTCCACATGGGGTAAATCATCCTCTAGGTATATATCTGACACTTCTTTGAAGCCAAAGCTTTTATAAAGATCTTTGATATATACCTGTCCAGAAAGCCTAATAGTTTTCTCATTTAAGCTTTCTTCAATAAAGTTCATTGCCCTTACTAAGAGCTCTTTTGCTAATCCCTTTCGGCGATACTCTTCCTTAACCAAAAACCTGCCAATTGATATTTCATCATAGGAAACACTTTTTTCTAAAATCCTTGTATATGCAATGATGTCTCCATTATCGTCTAAGAATAGATGATATGCTTGTTTGTCCTTTTCATCACAATCTTGATAAGGACAATTTTGCTCTACAACAAAAACTTCGTTTCTTACCTTTAAAATACTATATAATTCATCTATTGTTAAATCTGAATATTTTTTAATTTGCCATTCCATTTCTGTATCTCCCTAACCATTAATATTTATTGCTAATTCTAAATATACAATAATTACATTCAATATGCAATTCTCTCCTTACTATAAAAATATATAGTTTTATAGTAATTTAGTTTATAAACTCCTTTATCAAAAAGGATCAAGCTTTATAAGAATATAAAAGCTTAACCCCTTTATCTTTTTCACTTCTACTAATACTTTTGAATCTCTAAAATATCCTCTACCATTTCATTCATTCTTTTATATGAGTCATAGACACCTTGATTATAAAATTCAGGACCTAATTTTTCTGTAAAGAAATCTAATAATAAGGTAGCCGCTAAATAACCAAATTCTTCATCTCTTTCTTTTGCAAAATAACCTATAATCTCTGCAATCAATTTCTCCTTTGTTTCCTTATTTAACATAATTTTATTGCTCATACATACAATCTCCTTTAACTTAAGTAAGTTAATGCGAAACTACTCAATTAAGGTTTTTTTACTATCTTTATTGATAGCTTGTTACTATCTGGAATTTCATGGTTACTCATACTGAGTATATAGTTTTTTATTCAGTCTGGCAAGGTGCTTATTAAAGTATTGTATTCCGCACTATCAAGGATACTAATCAATTTATCATTTCTAAGTCCATTAAAATATCCCAGATTCAATTTTGCAACTGCACTGGCCATAGATTCAAAACTATCTATTTCAGAATTACTTGATTTCTCTACTATAGTACCATAATATTTTTCATAGGACCTATTTTCAAAATAATTCTGAGAGTATTCGTTAAATTCAATTAAGTTCTTATCTTTAGTATCATTATTTTTAGCCCAGTTTTCAATATCAATTCTTTGAGTATTATATTCAAATCCAATATCTGGGCAGTATTTTAGATTGCCATATAAATTAGGGTAAGCTATTAAACTGCCTGTTGCTATGTCATATAGTTCATAATCATCTACCACATGACTCTTTATACTCTGTAGATGTATATGACCTGTAAGAACTATCTCTATTCCTAATTTTTGAAACACTTCAACTACTTCTTGGCTATTGTCTATGACATATCCATCATTGATGACAGGATTATGAGTCAACAGACTATGATGCATTGAAACTATCAATTGAGCATTATTTTCTTTTGCTACTTTTGAACACTCTTCTATCCACTTAAGAGTTTTTGAGGAAATCATTCCACCTAACTCAGGAGTACTTGAGAGCTTATTATTATTTTTCTTAGTGGAATCAAGCATTATTAGCCAAAGGTCTTCACCTGGTGTTACAAGATAACTTAATGAATGCTTATCTCTAGAAATCGCCTCATCATATCCAAATGAACTATATATTTCAGCAAATTCTTCCCTAGTAATTGACTCTGTTTTACAAGGCTCCTTACCTATATAATTACTTGACCAAGGATTCTCTATATCATGATTTCCTGGAATCACAAAGACACCAGTGCCCTGCTCTTCTATATTCGCTAATTTCTCTGCAAAATCCAAGTGACTTTCTTTCTCACCATTACATGATAGGTCCCCGCTTACAATTAAAAAATCAGGCTCTTTATGTTTGACTTCCCAAACCAAAGTGTCTATTATTTCATTTGCATAGGTAAGTAGTTTGCCATCATTGGTACAGCAAAAGTTTTCAAAGGCTTCATTTTTATCATATGTTTTTTTGGATATAAAATGGGGATCAGAAACCACAAAAAAGGTCACTTCATCTCCACAGTCGATTTCATACAAGGGTGAAGAAAAGGTTGCTTTTTTCTCACATCCTGTTAAAAGTATAATGAGTAAACTTATTGAAAGGATTAAAAATAATCTTTTAGAAACCATAGACACACCTCTCTTTCAAAATATTAGAAGGTGACAACGTCATTTTGGTCATATAGATGATATTGTTCATTTAGTTCATGTTACTATTATTATACCATAAAAGTTAATAATTTGATAATGTTTCAAAAATAAAATTAGAACAAAAAATAGAAAAGGATCAGGCTATTCTACTAATTACAAGGCTGCTTTATAGATCTGTAGTACATCTTCATAGATTAGAGGCTTAAATGAGCCTACTGTTCCACCATTGTAGTCTGTTACTGCATTTGCCATTTTCTCTAGATTTTCTTCACCTATGCCCAGTTCTTTTAGGGTTGTTGGTATTCCTAAGGATTTGAAGAATTCCTGAGTCTTGTCTATAGCTTCATTTGCTATATCATAATCGTATTTGTCGTCTCCGATATCCCATACGTTTTTCCCGTATTCAACAAACTTTTCTACCGTTTTATCATTTAAGACATGCCTCATCCAATATGGTGTCAATACTGCTAAGCCTACGCCATGTGTTATATCATAATACGCTCCTAGTTCATGCTGTAGTGGATGTACACTCCATACTGCTTCCTTTCCATATCTGATAAGTCCATTTATTGCAAGACTTGAAGCCCACATTAAGTTCGCTCTTGCTTCGTAATTATCAGGTTCTTTCATGGCTATTGGTCCATATTTTATACAGGTTTTTAGTAGTCCTTCTGCTATTTTGTCCTGTACAAATGCATCTTTATTGTTACTAAAATATGACTCAAGTGTATGGCTCATTATATCTGCTGTTCCTGCTGCTGTCTGACCTGCAGGTACTGAAAATGTATATGTTGGGTCTAATATTGAAAACTTAGGAAACATATCAGGATGGCCTATTCCCAACTTCTGCTTAGTAGTTGGATTTGTAATTACTGCTCCTGCATCCATTTCTGAGCCTGTGGCTGCCAATGTAAGTATTGAAGCTATTGGAAGTAACTTTTCAACCTTTGCTTTTCTAATGACTAAATCCCATGGATCACCTTCATAGAAAAATCCTGCAGCTATTACCTTTGCACAGTCTATAGTACTGCCTCCACCAACGGGCAATATAAAATCAATATCATTCTCTCTACAAATTCTAATACCTTCTCTTACACTTTCTATTCTTGGGTTAGGTTCTATTCCACTTAGTTCCCAATATGGAATGTTTTCTTCATTAAGTATGCTTACAACCTTGTCATAAACGCCAGTTTTTTTTATGCTACCTCCGCCATAGGCAAGTAAAACCTTTGAACCGTATTTCTTAATTTCTTTTCCTAGTATTTGGATTTGATCTTTTCCGAAGAAAATCTTAGTAGGTATAGAATAATTAAAGTTAAGCATGCTTCTCTCTCCTTTAGTTTGATATTCCTAGTTTTTTCCTAATAAATCTATTATACCCTAAACTAAATATTACAAAACATCATACAGGACACATATATCAAGAACTATTCTTCTATCTCTAGTAAATTCTTTTTATATTTGTTATATAGTATCTTTAATCTCCTCATATCTTTTTCAATTAGTTGTTGGATCTTAGATACAGTATCATAATCTCTATTTTCTATAGCATCACGGATTTGACTAAACATGCATCTCTTGCTAACACTATTTTTTGACAAACGATTCCTAATCTCATCAACGTCTTTCCACCTAGCTATATCTAAATCTGAAGCTGTATCTTCTTCATGAATTCTCTTTATGTTTTTTATTACCTTTATATCATTTACAATAATTTTATCAGTCAGTTCAGTTAACCATCTTCTCAAAATGCTATCTTGATAAGAGTCTATTATCTCACTTGTAAATACTTCACCTCTTAATAATACTTGCTTTTTATTCTTTTGCATATCTAGATTCTTAATGTTTTCCCAAACAGTACTTGGTGGGTTACCAAATATTCTATTTCTGACTTCTTCTGTATAGTATTCAAATACATCTTCTTCACTTCTATAAGCTCTTCCTTTTTCTAAATAAAATCCTTCAGCTTCTGGGGACTTAGAAATCTCTGCCTCTAGTTCAATTGTATTCTTTCTACTTTCTGCTACAGCCTTTATTCCATCAAGCATTCCTTGATATATGCTTGATATGACTAAATATGTGTTGGAAAGTGGATTAGGGGATCTAACTTCAAATCTTGTAGAAAAAGGATTCTGTACATCCCCTACAACACCAACTAATACAGTCCTATTTCTTGAAGGCTCATCAATACTACGACCTAAGGAGCTGACTATACATACAGGAGCTTCAAAGCCAGGTTTTAATCTATTAAATCCATCTGTTGACGAGGTTATGAACGGATTTATCACTTCGTAATTCTTCAATATGCCCATTAACGCTCCATATCCTATTTCGGTTAAATAATCTTTCGTTCTATTTAAGGGAGTAAATAGATTTCTTTTACTACCATCCTTTAGCTTTACTGAAATACCTACATGTGTATGTTCACCATTACCTACTACTTCTTCAATTGGTTTAGCTGCGAAGCTTACTTGTAGCCCATGCTGAGTAAATATTTCTTCTACCAAATCTCTTATGATCAATTCGTTATCTGCAGTTTGAATTCCTGTACTATATTTCCAGTCGATTTCTAATTGTTCCATTACATAGTGCAAATGGCCATCAGTTCCAACCTTACTTGCTATACCCCCAACTTCTTTATGACCCATTTCAGGCTCAAAACCATATTTTTCTAGTACCATTAGGCTTTTCTCCAATGCTGTTCTCACAGTTCCCCTTGTTCTTTTCCAATACTGCTCTTTTAAATATTGAGATGTAGTAAGTTTTTGAACATTAGGTCTAAACTCAGGAGTCTGTACCCACAGCTCTAGTTCTGTTGCGGATGTCAAAATTATCTCTTCAATACATCCCACACTTTCTATTCCTATATTTTTAATCATATGTGGATATTGTTCAAATATTTCAAGTAAGCTCTTCTTAAAGTTTTCAACTGCTTTCTGCAAAATCGATCTCGAGTCCACCTTTTTCCCATTGTGAATTAGAAAGGAAGGTATTTTCAAAGTTCCTACTGGTAAATTATTTTCTTCGTAAATATGTTCATAATTATAGTCTACAAACCAATTTGCATTTAAATCAGGTGCTATATCTACTCTTGCGTTATTTAAAGTTGCTATTTTATTTAGAGCAACACTTGAGCCATCAGTTTGTATTCCGTTATTAAGTAAATTATCTGCGTCTTTAATAAAAGATTTTACTGGTATTTTTTCATCAGTAGCATTCCCACCAAGATCTACACCCATGAATGAAACAAATTGTATTTCCGGGTGATCTAATAATATATTTTTCAAATTACTAATATTATTTTCTTCTTTTTTAATTGTATATATGAGTTTTTTTGATTCCACAACTAACTACCTTCTTTCTAGTTCTATATCTTCACTTTATATTCTTCCATCCAAATGTTAATCTGTATCAAATATGCAATTAACTGCGGTCCTGTCATTAATTGACCGTACCATGGCTTTTTAATTGATTTTCCTTCTGTTTCTACGATTTCAGAGACTTTTTCACGATCTATAAGCTGCAATATCGGTGAACTTCTATCTGCCAAAATCTCTCTCATCCAGTTCTGTACTGTCTTAGTATAGTCCTGATGATGTGTTTTAGGGTGTGGACTTTTTTTCCTTTCGATTATCTCATCTAGCAATATTCCTCTTAGAGACTCTCTTAGTAATCCTTTTTCTCTTCCTTTTAAGAATTTTAATTTATTAGGAATATTGAAAGCATATTCAACAATCCTATAATCAGCAAAAGGAACTCTAACTTCTAAACTATTCCTCATGCTCATTCTATCTTTTCTATTTAATAATGTTATCATAAACCATTTAATATTTAAATAGAAAAGTTCCCTCATTCTTGACTCTTCTGGAGATTCACCACTGAGTTTAGGTGCTTGTTTTATAGTTTCTAAATATCTCTCAGTAACATATTCTTCTATGGGATATCCTCGAAATTCTTTATTTAATATTTCTTTTCTTCCTTCAATAGATTTTGACCATGGAAAAGTAGTTGAATTAATGTCTTCTTGTCTTGTATAACAAGGATACCCTCCAAATAATTCATCTGCGCATTCACCTGATAGCGCAACTGTGGATTTTTTTCTTACCTCTTTGCAAAATAAATATAGTGAAGAATCTATATCTGCCATGCCATGTAAATCATTGGCGATTACTGCATCTCTCAATGTCTCAACAACTTTTAGGTTATTAAGAGTTCCTTTATTATGATTACTTTTTATGAATTCTGCCATTTTATCAGCCACACCCTGTCTGAATTTGGTTGGAACTCATTATGATGTGAAATACTAAAGTTAAAATAAACAGGTAGTTAATTTCATAAGAATTAACTACCTGTCATATTTTATCTCCTTTTCTTGTCCTTAGCTTTAAGTAATCTTGATGCGAGAAAAACTTAATCTACTTCTTCATTTATATACTTTCTTCTTTGGTTAGTTTTTCCCTTCTATTCGTTAAACTATTTGCTGAAATCTTCTTAGCAGATGTATAAAATGATTAGATTCACGAAGAACATGATCACCCAATAATGGTATTATTATTGATCTAATCTTACATTCAATTAACCCTTGTGTCCCTTGAGCATTAAAGTCACGAACTCTTTTTGTAGTCTCAAGACTTTCATCAGTAACTTTAGAAATTGGCACAGTTTTATCTATGGCTTTTTTAACGTCTTCTGTTAATTGATCAAACTCTTTTCCAAAGTTATTAGCTGTATTAAATAGAGCTTCTTCTGTTGGATCAAGTAATCCTCGAATAAACTTTGAATGTTCTGCCATAATCCTATTCCAAAATAGCTCCTGTTCATAAATTTCCCTTTCTACGTCAATCTGCTCTCTTCTCTGGAGTCTTGTAATCATTCTTAAATACAATTTTGCTTCTCTCATTATATGGTCAATTAATAAAGGATAATTAACTGTAAACATATTGCATGATAAAACATTTGCTAGTATATTAGCCTTAAAATCAATTAAACCTGATATAAGGGCTAAAGCATTTTGATTAATCATATGCACTCTTTGTTCAATCATTGGATTGGGTATGATACGTTCGCCACCTGCTAATCCAAGTTCTGCCTGTGTGAGACTAGTTTGTATCTGTACGCCTGTAAGATATGAAGATGCCATTTCAGCATTTAGTGTATATGGTGTTACTAGCTCACCTGATTGAATAACACTATTACTGATAACTCCGTTAGAAAGTAAAATAACATCTCCTAGAAGTCTATCAAATGCTATTCGATATGCATCTGCTTGTTGGGAATAATTTATATCCCTTGGTGTAAATCCTACTTCTAGGAAAAATGAGTGTTCTTTCATAATTCTAGCGAAAAAAAGGTGTATTTCTAGAGATTGTCTAACAAAATCAATATTTGATAGCATAATGTCCCCTCCTTATATAATAAAAAAAACCCTATGATATCATAGTATTGCTATTATATAAATTGGTTACATTGTTTTATTAAGACTTTACACATATGCTAGAACATCATTTGTATATTAGCATTATCTTCTTTTCTTGTCCTTTGCTTTAAGTAGTCTTGACATGTCAAGACCTGAATCTGTTGAGCTTTCTGATGATTTATCTGTTTCCTTTACTTTGTTAGCAGCTCGTTTTTCCATATTTTCTTCTTTATTCATACTCTCAAAATCTGATCCAATCAAAGTTTTTCTTGTTTTACTTACAGTCCTTTCTGTTACTTGATTAGCACTATCAATCTTAGTTTCAGGAATAATATTTCTCGTACCAGTCTTTCTTTGCCTTAAAATAAAACTTCCTAAATTCAGCCTTCTAATAACAATATCAAAAATAAAAAGTAATAGTGCTATAGATAGAAGTATAGGGTATAATTCTCTGCTTCCGAAGACTCTATTTAAGTCATCTGTAAAGACTTCACTTGGATTTGTGATGAATTTGCCCCCTGACTTATTTTTTATAAACTCCAACCTATTGCTTGTAGCAGTAATGTCGTACTCCTTAGAATAGTTTGAGGTAATTGCATAGTTAGATGTATTGACTAATTCTTCATCTTTATATTGATTAATCTTAACTATATATACTCCCTTATCAGATATGGGAAATGTTCCTCTAAATTCTCCTGGCTTTGATGGAGATAAATCTAAATCAAAGCTTTCTAAGTTTGGCTTTATTATAGTGGCCTTTGTTGATAATCCTTCTTCAAAGCCATCAACATTAGTCACTATAATCTCTTCTTCATCACCCTTATTAGTTGATTCAAAGGCAATGCTCTCACTAGATGCTCTAGGAAATGTCCATTCTATCATATTCTTGATAAAGTCAGTTCCCACCTCAGTATTTAGATAATTTGAACTCCAACTACCATTTAAATCCGAAGTCCAAGCCACACTTCTACCTAGGCCGTATTGCCATTCTGCAAGTATTGGGTCTCCTTTATCGCTTGTAAGAATTGTAGTTGCCCTATCCTTGCTAGATGCTCCAATATATCCGTCGAGATTTGGTATTCCTTCAGCAAAGGGACTGATAATATCATGCAACGAAGTAATAATAGGAGTAAATGTCTCGTTATTTATATAGGATTTTGAAGCTAAGAAAGTTTCTTTAGTAAATATCTGAGGAATTGATGAGAATTCATCTGCAAAATAATATCTACCTTTACCACTGTTAGCAATCCATTCAAGTAGACTTGTGTCTGAGTCAGCCCCAACTGCAACTGTTGATACTGTAATTCCTGCTTCATTTATACCCTCTATAACACTTTCATAGCCTGTAGCCTCTGCTTGACCATCAGTAAGAAGGATAATATGCTTTAGCTTTGTATCTGCATCCTTTAAAGCCTTATATGCTTCATCTAGTGCAGGAAGTATACTAGTCCCTCCTCCTGCTCTAATAGTTCCTATGGCTGATTTAATCTTTTCTTCATCATCTGTAGTTGATAGCTCAACTACCCATTGAGCTGCTCCGTCAAAAGCAATAACCCCTATTTTATCCTTAGGTTTAAGTGAATTTACAGACTTTATGGCTGCTTCCTTAGCTATTTCCATTTTATTTATACCATATTGGCCACCATCCATACTTCCTGATTTATCTATTACCAGCATAAGACCTAAACTAGGAACTTCTCCTTTTACCTTCATTTCCATATCTACAGGGAGAATTTCTTCTAGAGGAGTTTTGTAGTATCCTCCAAGAGCATAGCTATTTTCCCCTCCCGACACTACTAAGCCGCCTCCAAAGTCTCTTACATAGGTCTTAAGTGAGTTTAGAAATTCGGTTTCTACATTTTCAAGAGACACATCACTCATGATTATAGTGCTATAGGAAGCAAGCTCAGATAAGCTTCTAGGTGCTTCCCTGTCCTTTATATATCTTACATCTATTCCTGAAGCTGTAAGAAGTTTGTCTATTTCCCTTCCCTGCTGGCTTTCTCCATCAATTAATAATACCCTTGGTGTTCCTTTAATATCAGTATAGGTGGAGTACTCATTGTTTTGAATAGCTGTATCATCTGCTGATGAAATGACAGCCTTATATGTCTTGAATCCAGAACCTTGTGCCACATCAGTAAATACGAACCTGTTATTTCCTTTTTCAATGTTTATTTCTTTTTCACCTGATAACACATTATCTGAATAAAGATTGAGCTTTCCTTTAGTCTTTACATTACTATAAATGTCTATAACTATGTCAAACTCTTGGTTCTCATATAGTCTACTAGGGATATCGATTCCATTTAACTGTATATCTTCCCTAATATTCTTTTCAGTATTATATATTTTAAAGTCAATATCCTTTTGATTAATCAGAGAAGCCTCTTTTGAGCTATCTCCTATATTTTCCTCTCCATCTGTAATTAAGACTATTCTTTTCATACTATCTGATGGCAATAGTGTCTGGGCTATCTTCAACCCTTTTTCAATATTTGAAAGTCCTGTTCCTGGTCTGGTCTGGAACTCTATACTTTTAATATCATCTCTAAGAGGTAACTCTACCTCACCATTTTGTCCAAATGTAATAATACCTACTTTGTCTTGTTTAGTTGCATTATTCAAGGCTTCTTCAATGAATTCTTTAAAATGAACCTGCGAATTTCTAGTACTGTCAGACAAGTCTACTGCAAATATAGTGGCTGTAGTATCAACGAAGGTTTTAATATTCATTCCAGCTAGGGCTAGAATCAGCAAAATGGCTATTATGCTCCTCACTGTAAATATTGTCCGAGATTTTTCTTTGTTCATTGATTTTAAAGCATTTCTAAAATAGAAAAAGAAAACTAGTAATAATGGTATCAATAATAAAGCTAATGGAGTGCTAAAATTAATTGCCACGATTATACACCACCCATTCAACTGCTAATATTAAAATAGCTATTAAAAGCAATATACTCCCAATATTTTTCTCGCCTTTTATTTTGTTTTGCCTTTCTATCATCTGTTCTTGTTGCTCTGTAGATACTATTTCATATTTTGATTCATTTAAAGTGTCCGCATTAGACACGAAATAGCTATCAACTGTAATATTATCGAGTTTTTGCTCAATTGCATATACTCCAATTTCCTTTGTGTCAGTAAATGGCGCTAGTGGAAATGGTGGACCAAGCTTTTCTTTATCTCCATTTGGTCTAATAACACTTATTTCCTTACTATTAGGCAATACATCAAGATTTAGGCTTTCTCCTGATAAAACAGATATCTTTTCCTGAGTACTCATATTCAAAGAATACTCTAACATGTTTTGTACGAAAATAGGGAAGTCTACTTGTAAAGGGAAATCAGTATCATGTAAATCAAAACCTATTAGAATATAATTTTGATTGTCTATTTGACCCTTTGCAATAACAGGATTGTCATTTATCAGTAATACTGGCTCTATCCAGCTAGTGTCTTCAATGTATTTTGATTTACTTATTGAAAAATCTAAGCTTACATATCTAAAAAGCTCATCATTTAATGCCTTCATTTCTCCTGAATCTACACTTGCTTTTTTAAACAACTCACTGCCTGTTGGGGCTATTATTATAATGTTCCCATCTGTAGGAAGCTTAACTGGCGCTAACCCGTCAAATAAATATAACTCATAGCCACTGACATTCTCAGTAATTTCATTTGTCTTATATAGTTCAATATTGCTATTTAGACTAACTGCCTTTTCTAGGAATACATTACCCTTTGTAACTAAAAGAGTCTTTTTTACAGAATTTGTATTTATTATGTGGTGCCTTACATTGTCAACTGTCAAACTATCATCTATATCTGCTTCAGCTCTTAGTTGTCTTGCATTTAGATCAATGTTCTGCCAATAAATACTGGAGCTTTCTCCAGGCAGAAGGCTAGTTTCTTTTACATCGTATAGACTATTATCTACATATAAGGATAAATCAAAGCTCATATCATTATTAGAATAGTTAGTAACCGTAGTAAGAGCAGTTATTCCATTAGAATCTAAGGAATGGGAAATGTTGTCTATGGCTACATTACCTTGTTCTCCATCAATATAACTTAGAAACAGCTTGTCTATATTTGTTTCAATCCATTTATCTGTGTAAAAAAGTATTGAGTAATTATCCATATCCTTTGTCATTGCATTTAATAATGATAGGGTTTCCTGGATATTGTCCTTTAAGTTAGTTGGTTTTAAAGAAGCTAATTGCTTTTTAGCAAGCTCTTTGCTTTTCGTATTATTTATTATTAAATTTGGTGATGTATCCATAGTAATAATAGTAACTGATGTATCTGGTCTAAGATTATCTACTATTTTTTCTGCTTCTTTTTTTGCGATGTCAAATCTAGTGCTATCACCTGAGCTGCCCTGCATACTCATGGATGTATCAAGGACTATAATAGTATTTCCACTGCTTGTGGATGTTGAAAATATATATGGCTTTGCCAATGCTAGTACTATTAATGAAAAAATCAACAACTGCAGAATAAGCAAAATATTTTTTCTTAATCTCTGCCATGGTCTATTGGCTTCAACATCCTTTAAAGCCTTCTCCCATAGATAATTACTAGAAATAATTATGTCTGTATGCTGTTTTTTTAGTAAATACATTATTAAAATCGGAATAAGTCCAATAAAAAACAAAAAGAAAAGTGGAGAGTAAAAGCTCATTTTATCACCTCAAAATCCCTACATTAGTTAGATTGTCAAAGACTATGGATTCTATTGAAAGCTCGTTTGAAATAAGTGTATATTGGCAGCTAAACTTTCTGCATATTTCTTTATTTCTATTTATAAAATTCTTAAGTGTTCTCTCGTATGAATTTAAAACAGACTGGGTCATAGATATGTCCTTTCCTTCCTCTGTTTCACTATCTATTAATCTGATATCCCCTGAATAGATAGGATTAGTTTCTTCAATAGATAATAGATTCAGTACAACTATACTTTGGTTCATAAATGCCAGATATTTAATTGCTTCCTGAAAGTCATCGGAGAATAGGTCAGATATTATAATTGTAATACCTCTCTTATATGCTCTCGTTTTTATATGCTGAAAAAAGTCTTCTATTTCATCAAATACTATATTATCTAAATATGATGCTAACCTATGAAGGTTGTTTTTTCCGTTTAATTGCTCTAGAGACTCTAGCTTGTTATTTCCATGAGTATAAATATTGACTCTATCCATGTTTGCTAAACTTAAGTATCCTAGAATTAGTGCTAATTGCTTTGCTAATGTGGACTTTTTAGGACTGCCAAAATCCATAGATTTAGAAGTATCGATGAAGATATTTATGTTGGCTTCTCTTTCCTCCATAAACAGCTTAATAAAAAGCTTTTGGAATCTGCCGTATGCGTTCCAGTCAATTTTTCTAAAATCATCTCCTGGAACATATTCTCTAAAATCGGAAAATTCCACTGATGATCCTTTGCTCTTGGATTTTCGTCCTCCACCATAGCCTTGGTTTAGTGCAACGGTGGTATTTAATTTTAGAGATTCTAGCTTTCTTAGCAAGCCGCTATCTATAAGTTTTTGTTCCATAATATCAATCCTTATTCTATAATTCTCATTTCTCATGTCTTAACTCTTATTTCTTAATACTTAATTTCTAGTTAAACCTTCTATTATCTGTTTAATAATATCTACACTGCTTATGTTATCTGATACTGCCTCGAAATTCAGTAACACTCTGTGTCTTAATACTGGATAAGCCGCATAGTTAATGTCATCAAAGGATACATTGTATCTGCCTTCCATTAACGCCTTTACTCTTGCAGCTTTAATAATGGCTTGTGCTCCCCTTGGGCTTGAGCCATATCTGACATATTTCTTTGTTATGTCTGGACTTGAAATATCCTCTGGATGTGTTGCAAGTATAAGCTTCATAGCATATTCCATAACTGGCTTAGCTATAGGTACTTCCTTTGCAATATTTGCCATCTTTATAAGTTCTTCTCCACTACTTACTTTATTAAGCTCACTTTCACCTACAGATGTGGTGATATTCACTATTTGGCTAAGTTCTTCTAGCTTAGGAAATTCTACATAGAGCTTAAATATAAATCTATCCATTTGCGCTTCTGGTAATGGATATGTCCCTTCCATTTCAATAGGATTTTGTGTGGCTAATACGAAAAAAGGCCTACTCATTCTATAGGTAGTATTGCCTACTGTAACAGTTTTTTCCTGCATTGCCTCTAGCATTGCACTTTGAGTTTTTGGTGTTGCTCTGTTTATTTCATCCGCAAGAACTATATTGCTGAAAATAGGTCCTTTTTGGAATGAAAATTTGCTTGCACCCTTTTCGTCTTGAGTGATTATATTTGTACCTACTACGTCTGCTGGCATTAGGTCTGGGGTAAACTGAATTCTGGAGAATTCTAGGTCTAGGACTTTTCCTATAGTTTTCACTAGCTGGGTTTTACCTAGTCCTGGTACTCCTTCTAGTAGAACATTGCCCTCACATAGGATTGCGATAAGGACCTGCTCTATTATTTCTTTTTGACCTATTATGGCTTTGCCTATTTCGTTTTTGATTTTATCGGTTTGTTCTCTGAAGCTTAATATATCTTTTTCTGATATTTCCATATTTGCACCTCTATTCTTTTCAATTTGGGCTACATAGAAATGAGCCCCCCACATTTGCTGAACTTAGAGTGAAATACTAAGCGAACATTTGCAGGGCACGACTATAATTATTAGCGAATGCAGGTGAAAATCCGTTAAGCAACTTGCACTGTCTGAGCGAGGCGAGTTTGTAAGTTGTAGGATTTTTTACCGGAGTGAGCTATAGAATTATTCGTGACCGAAGCCCTGAGTGTGTATTTCACTCTAAGTTCTTACTCTAAATCACTAAAGTACTTTCTTATTATCTCCTTCATATTAGGAGGGATTTCTTCGTTGTCTAGTCTTTTATATGCATTTTGCTTATACATATTTAGCACTTCATTATAAGGCATGGACTCACCTTTCATGTCTCCGATTTTTTTTACTTGTATAACATCCTTATCTCCTGAGTCGTTCATATTGCCATGTACTTGAGTTTGGTCTCCTTCTCCTCCTAGATTTTTAGGAGTGAATATGCTCTCATATTCTTTTACTTCTTTTTCTGAGCCTGGTTTTTTACCTGATTGTCCTGGGCTGCTGCCTGATGAGTTTTCATTTCCAGGTGATGAGCCTTCTCCTGCTCCACCACCTGCACCTTGGCCTGAACCACTTCCTGAGCCTTGGCCATTTCCTGAACCTTGCCCTTGTCCTTCACCACCATTTCCAGGATTAGTTCCCTGGTTTCCTGAAGAACTTGGCTGTCCACTTGATCCATTATTTCCTTGGAAATTTTGATCCATTCCACTTAAGTTGTCTAAGGCTTCATTAAGCTGTGATATTGCTCCTGAAACTTGAGAATCGCTCATTAAACTAGATAACGAGTCCGATAAGTTGTTCAGGCTGTTTGCTAGATTAGTATCATCCATATTACCCTCAATATTTTGTGCTAAAGCCTCTGATAATTGTTTAAATGCATCACTAAGCTCAGGATTTTCTTTAAGCTCTTCTGCTAAAGCAGCCATGTCCTTTGCTAGTTCTTCAAGCTGTTCTTCATTCATTTTTTTAAGCTCTTCTGCCATTTTTTCAAGGCTCTCTGCTGTCTTTTCTGCATCCTTATTCTTCAAATTCTCTGCAAGCTCTTTGGTAAATTTCTTATCTGTAAGCTTTTTTGCTATATCTTCTATTTTCTCTTGTCTTATTTTTTCTTCTATTTCCTTAAGCTCTTTTTTTGCCTTTAGGGATTCCTTTTGGATATCCTTCATATTATCAGATTTATCTAATTTATTTTTTAATTCCTTCAGCAAATTTTCTATCTGTTTTTTCTCTTCTACTGTTAGTTGCTTTTCTTCTTTTAGATCCTTTTCTACTTTCCCGATTTTTTCTATTTCATTTTTTATAATCTGTTTGTTTTTTTCTTTAATAAGTGCCTTTTCATTAGAAGGTGTATTGATAAATCCAACTATAATCGAGGAAAAAACCATCACCAATATTAATATAGCTATTTTCATTGAAGGCTTAATAAAAACTTTTTTCTTTATCTCCTCACTAGCCAAGCTATTAACAGCATCTTTTTTTTGAAGTTCTGCTAGCCTTGTGTCATTGCCCTTAAGCTCTAATGCTGTAATGGTCCTTTCCTTTAGCCCAAATTCATCTACTAGTCTTGCAGTATCATAGTAAGAAGGAAATTTATATATTGACCAAGCAAGCCCTAAAACTAGGGATACAACTAAAGCTATAGTTATTTTTATCCATATAAAAGTAATTGGAGTTATTTTAGATAATACCATTAGAACTAACAAAACTGTTGAAAATCCTAACAATGAATATAAAGAATATACCATTAATTTACTAAAATATATTCTAATCCTTAAAGGCTTTAATAGCTCTATTATTTTCTTATCAAGCATAGTAATCAATCCTTATTTAGATTTTTTGGATGACTTCTTTCTTATAGTCTTGCCGCCAAGCTTAGTCATTGGGTTTATCTTTAATGCCGAAAGGTACAATAATATGGCTGATGCCACTAAGTCAAATCCCAGATTAATATATAGTGGTAGTAGCGGGTTGCCTATAGACCCTCTCCCTATGAATCCACTTAATATATCTGTACCCATCATCTTAAAAAGTATTGCACCTAGACCACTAAGTGGATTGGCATATAAAATTGTAGGGAAGGTCTGTGTAATAGATAATCCCTGTGGCAAATAAAACAGTACCCTAGTTACTAGGACTATAAAAAAGGTTCCTCCTAGTAAAAACAAAGCCATCATGTAACTTGCTACTGTTGAAGTTGAAGTCTTTTTAAAAAATGTTGACATGAATATGCCTATACTTCCAAATAGTATTGCTGTTACAAAATAGAAACCAAATATGAGTATTATATTTCCTGGAGACACTCCTCCAAATATAAAAAATGTACTCATTACAGGTATAGATGCAATCAATAATACAATTACTTCAGCAAGTGAGGAAAATAGCTTACCTAGTATAATTGAAAAGCTAGACATCCTAGTACATATTAATAGCTCAAGAGTGCTACGTTCCCTTTCTCCGGAAATACTTCCTGCAGTAGTTGCTGGCACTATAAATATAAGGAGTAGTAGCTGAAATATAGTAAATACAAAAAACATATCTTTAACATTATCTAGTCTCATACCTCTATAGCTGTTGTATGAGAAAATCACATCTGCAAACACAAGCAGTATAAGTAGTGACAATACTAATACATAAAGAGATATCATTACTGGTGTTCTCCAGGTTCTCATTCTTGTTTTTAATTCCTTCTTTAAAACTGGATTCATTATTCCACATCTCCTTTCGTAACCTGCATAAATATTTCTTCAAGGTTGCTTTGAAGTGGATTAAACGAAGCTAAAGGTATTTCCTTTATTACAAGCTTTTTAATAAGATTAGCCATATCTTCTTCATTACCGCTAAATCCAAATTCTATGATATCATCATTATCATAAATATCCGAAACTAAAGGCTCCTCCAATAAGAAATTAATTGTCTTCTCCACATTTCCTAATACTTTTATTTGTACACCATTTGTACTACTAACCTTTTTCATTATCTCATCAACGGTACCACTTATGATTACTTTACCTCTTTCTATTATACCAATGCTGGTACAAAGCTCGGCAAGCTCAGGCAGAATATGAGAGCTTATCAATATGGTTTTACCCATCCTTTTAAGTTCTCTTAATATATCCTTCATTTGAACTCTAGCCCTAGGGTCCATCCCTGATGCTGGTTCATCTAGTATTAAAAACCTTGGGTTATGAATGAGGCTCCTAGCTAAGCAAAGTCTTTGCTTCATACCTCTAGATAGTGAATCTACGTAAGAATCTATTTTATGAGATAAATCCACTAGGTCTAATAGCTCTCCTAGGATTTTTTTCTTTTCTGTTATATTTAATCCTGCTATATCAGCATAGAACTCTAAATACTCATCCACCTTAAGATTATCATAAACTCCAAAAAAGTCAGGCATGTATCCTATGCTACTTCTAGCTTCTTTGATATTCTTAGATACATCTATATCATCAATAAAGATATTCCCTGAGGTAGGCTTTAAGAGAGTAGATATCATCTTTAATGTTGTTGTCTTTCCTGCTCCATTAGGACCTACGAATCCAAATATTTCGCCTTCTTTAATTTCCAGGGAAAGCTTGTCGACTGCTATGAATTTTCCATATTGCTTAGTCAAATTTTCTATTCTTATCATTACTTAGCTACCCCCTTTACAGAAAACGTAGGCATCCATATATTGTCTCTTCCGTCTAAGTCTATCTTTATCTTTGTACCATTAGCTTCATCATAGTAGGTACTTTTATTATCATCATTTATTAATATAGTAAAGCTAGAGTGCTCATCCCATTCATTTGTCTCATAATTAAATACCCAGACCTTATTATTAAAGTTTTGCCCTCCATAGGATATATTAATATTTATTTCATTAAATTCAATCTTCTCATCTGATTTTACTGACATAACTACACTACCTTGACCATGAAAACTTTTATCATATGGATCATAGTGTAAGCCTGTATTTTCTAGTACTTGAGGAGATAAAATTCCATGTGGGATCTCCACAACTTCTCCTTTTTCGTAGTTTAAATCAATTGGAATTGCAATAATATTTCTATCAATTCTCTCTACTTTTTTACCATTTACAGTTATATCACTAGATAGATTATCTGTGTTCCATCCTATTAGGAATGTCCCCTTATTACTGTTAAAGGTACTATTTTGGAAAAAGCCTTCTAGTATCTCCCTTTTTATGTCTTGAGTAAGGATAGTATCTTGATTATTTGTAGCCATAGGACCTCTGTTCCATGGGTAAATAGATTCTAAAACCTGATACATATCTTTCCTATACATGTTTGAAGTTTGATTGGTAGTTGTTGATGAATTCAAACTATTATTAATTGATTTAGATTCTCCATTTTTGATATCTCCTAGTTTATGGAGATCTAGGCCATAGAATAAAATTGCATCATTCAAATCGATACCAGAGTTATTCTTTATTTCCCCTGATATAGTGTTACCCTTTAGAATTAAATCTTGGGTAAAGCCATTTTCTAAGTTCTTAGTTCCTGTTAATTCTATTTGCTGTACATCCCAAACTCCTTTTCCTTTAAAGGAAATAGTCTTATTCTTCTGTAGGATATACTCTAGAGTAATATCATTATTTTCAAAGTTCATATATTGATTATTGTTATATGAGTCATTTGGAAATATGTCTGTATTTTCACTTGAGGTAATATTTACATCTCCGTTTTTAAAACTGATAACTCCTGCAAAAGTATTGACATCATAGCCTTTCATATTATTATGAAAGCTAATTATTGAGACATTATTCATTAGAGGGTTTTTGAAGCTGGTTCCTGACCCCCAAATAAGCATTACTAAAGAAAAGGTCACCGCTAATGCTGGGATAGTCACCCATCCCATTTCTCTTTTATCAATCTTTCTTAAAATCAGATAATTTATAGGCCCTACAATTAGGGTAAATATCATAAGTATAGCTATTATTACCTTTGCTGAAGGTGCCTTACTGCTTGGGATATACTGATTTATATTAAAGAATCTATATGACTGATTAGATTTATTTAACATGTCCCCTGGGGTTCCTGAAATATTGCCTGCTAACAGTCCCTGTACGAACTTATCTTTTCCACTCCAATCTACAAAAGGACTTAAGCCTAAGTCAAAAGCAGATATTATAATTTTCCCATTGCCACTATCCTTACTGAAGATAATAGGCTGAGATCCTTCTTCAAGAATAACGCTACCTTTACTTGATGTAGCATTAACTATTGTAAGTGGTGAATTTGGAACAAATGGGTTTCCGCTAGAATCCTTCATATTGTTTAACTCTGTCATAGTTGTAGTTCCAGATACATTTATATAATTGATATCCTCTAGACCCTTTAATGTTTTATTGTAGCTAGGTCCTGTACCTATTAATAGTGTTCCTCCATTGTTTAACCACTTTATTAAGGCATCTTTTTCTTCTATTGTAAGCTTCTCTGTATTATAGTTATTTATTATTATTACATCTAACATGTTTAAAAATCTAGCATCTGTAGGGAAATGTCCCTCTAAGTCGCTCATAGCTGATGCTCTGTTGCCACTTTTCTCATCTGAGTTAGAAAAAGTCATGAGTGGTAAATACCATAATGATTCGAATTCATCGCTTAGTACGCCCACACCTATTACATTAGATGCTTTGGCGTTAGGCATTGCCACGGATTTATCTTCCCATATTACTCTGTCGTTTTTATCTAAAATCCTTATTTTATATTCGCCAATACGTCTATCTAGCTTAAGTTCCATACTTATGGTCTTTGTAGCTCCTTTAGCTATATCTAGCTCCTTTGTATAGGCAGTATACACCTTTTTATTTAAATTAGAAGTCCCATTTTCGAAAAGTATCTGGATTTTACCATTTACGTCTCTTTCATTATTTTTTACCTCAATATTTATTGGTGTGACATATTCATATTTATAAAATCCATTGAAGCCTATATTAGTCTTGACTTCAAAGGGTGCTTCAGCATAGGTTTCCCCTGAAAAACCTAAAGAAAAAATAAGTATAATTGCTGCCAATAATAATGTTGCTTTAAATTCTTTGTGCATTTCCCATTCACTCCTTCTGATGTTTATTATAGTTATTTAACGAAAATACTTATTATTTGTTCCTTATATAAATCTTATAAACATTCTCTCAATTGAGACATGATTTTATTATACTATACTTCAAGTGATAAATAATAAAAGTAGTGAATTTGTAAGGAAAATATAATAAATAGCAAAAAGCCCTATAGTGAATTGTTCACATATAGGGCTAATACATAAGTCACCTTTAGTAAAGAAACAAACCTAATGATATTTCTTCGTCCATTATGATGGCTGATAGATTTTAAACTAGTGGAAATAACTTCAGGTGACATGGCTGTATTCAATTGTTTTATAACACTATAGAAGTTCTTCTAATCTTGCTTTATCAAAGCCTACTATTTCTTCACCATTTACTACTATTACAGGCACACCCATATATCCTTTTTGCATTAATTCTTTTCTTGCTATAGGATCTGTACTGATGTTTTTTTCTTCATAGCTTACGCCTTTCTCTTGAAGATATTCCTTTGCTAATGTACAGTACCCACATGTATTGCTTGAATAAATAATTACATTTGACATAAAAATTCCTCCTTAATCTCTTTTGTATTATTTATATACCCCACCAGGGTATGTTTAAACAAGGAAAATATTTTTCTATTCTAAATTACTTCTCCACTCTTTCAATGTAAAAGTTCTGGATTTCTCTAGTACTGCTGGATCATTTTCTGCTAGCTTTTTAGCTTCTTCGAAGCTATTAACTTTATAAATCACTAGTCCACCACTGTGATCAGTAAATGGTCCCTTTGCAAATATCTTTCCTTCATCTATATATTTTTGAAGGTAAGCCTTATGTACATCTAGTACTTCTGCATCCTTTTTAGGATCTATGGTTTCTAATATAGCAGCATATAAAATCATTCTATTCATCTCCTTATGTTTTTGTCTATTTTAATATATATTTTTGTTTTAGGCAATGGATAAGTTTTATGAAAATCATTGTATAATTTCCTCAGGTATTTCAATGTATCGTGAAAACAGCTCTATTTCCAGTTCTCCGTTAAAATCTTTATCAATAGGTTGAAGTACACATTCTCTCACTTTATTTCCATTGATACCAACTTCTTTGGATGAACCTATAAATCCAACTGACGTAGCTGAGTTACAACGTATTGGCTCTGAATCTAGATAGTTCTTCATCATGAAATTAAGTTGTATATTATCTATAGATTCATATTTAATAACGGCTAAATTCTTACTTTTTGGACACATACTTTCCAATGCTTCTATATGATGCTTAAGTATATCTTCTCGCATATTTGCATCTACTATTCCCTCTGCTTTTTGAATTATTTCTTCATATGGATCAAAGGAATATACTTCATCTATATAAAAGTACTGCTCTTGTCTAAGTGATGAGTCATAGTATTTAACTTTTGTTCCAATTTCTTGTTTGCCGAACTTTACACTAAAAGGGCATTGGATAAGTATTTCCTTTGAATCTCTGCCAATATGTAGCTTCAATGACAAGTCTTTAGTAGCATCAATAATAGGGGTATCTTCGTCTCTAACTTGAACATATGAACCCATAACTAAACTTCTTAAAGGAGCTTCCTCCAATTCAGAAGGAATCAAGCCTTTTTCTGTGAAGTGTTGTAGCTGCATTAGTTCCTTTTTATTCAAATCATGAATTGGACCATAGGTTGAAGAATCGAAACTAACAGTTTGTCCTTGTATTTCCATTTGCTTTATGTGAAAATACTTATTTATTTTATTTGCTTCAATTTTCCGTAGCAATTCTTCTCGATTTGTCCTAAACTCTCTCCAGTATTCATCATCTGAGTCTACGTCAAGTAAGTCCTTATCCTCATACATTATCCATAGACGGTTTTCATCTTCTTCTATTGTGTAGCTCAATAGTTGAACCTCTAAGCCTCGGATACTTACACGTTTGTTTATTATGTGTTCTTCTTTAGGAAGTATCATTAGTTTTTTTAAGGTTTTTATTGTCATTTTGCTATCACCTCATTAGTAATTTTTTTATGTTTTTTAAGTTTATTGTTCCTGTACTTCCCATAATTGATATATACACTTAGCCTAATCTTCATTATCTTTGATAGCTTTTTTGTGGTAAATATAGACATTTACAAAACAGAGAATACATGCAAACCCATTTAAGATAGGTAGTATCCATAATTTATTATGTGATAAATTTAATATGAGTGTTATCAAAAAACAAAATCCAGCAACTAACCATAAATTTCTACTTATTTTATACTTATTCATGTAATTCACCTCCAGTATCTTTACTGATATAGGATTATTAGAAACTATCTTTACAACATTAATCCAAACATTTTCGAAATCTCTCCAAGTCCTCTCTTTATCTCATCTCTTGAAAAGTTAGCATCATCTAATTGCTCATCACTTAACTCACTTAATCTTCTATAAAAGTCCAGGGCCACCGCTAAGTAGTTTAAGTCCTTTGGTATTATACGTTCAAATAATAAGTTTTCTGCTTCGTTTATTCTTAAAGAATTTAGCAGGCCTACTAGTTCTTTATGTAATAGATCAGTTTGAGTTATATTTGTTTCATCAACAATTTCGTATTCAATAGTATCTTTCTTGAAGAAATATCTAGCAATCAATTGAATCATGCTTTGTATTTGTTTCATAACCCAGTCTTTTTGATAGAACATATAGATTCACCTCGTTAATTTATATGTGTTAATTCATCATTATGTATTCAAATAATATACTCTTTTGTAATGGTATTATAAGTCTGAATATTTTCTTTTTGATTTGGGCTCTTGATGATTCTTATAATAATTCGAGACTTAGCGACGTAGGATTTTTTCAGACCAATTCTTCCCGATGCCTGCTAAGCCTCTATTAGATGAAGTTCATAAATAAACCTGTATACAGTCACTAAAAATATTTATTATATAATTCTGATAGAAGTATTTAGGATTTCTCGTACGAATGGATTAGATAAATTAAAATCACTACTTTTGAACGGGTGAGGTTCTATTCTATTATCTACTCTTCTTCTTATTTTCATTAGTTTAAATGTATCTTCAATTAAATCATCACTAAAATTATCGCCAACTACTATTATATCAATATCACTGTCTTCTGTATCTGTTCCTTTAGCATATGATCCAAACAAATAAACTCTTTTAATATACATCTCTTTTTTTAATAATTCTGCATACTTAAAAGCGATTTCTTTTATTTTTTCTCTATCAGTGAAAGAAGCCATACTCTTAACTCCTTTATCATTTTAATATTGTTTGAGGTAAATTCGCAATCGCACTTTTTATAAAAAGTCTGTTTATAGTCAGGGTATCTAGCGCTCATATTGAAGGTAGTAATTAAGTCTAAAGTATCTTTTTGTCCCTCAGTTGTTTCAAGTTCCAACATATCTGCTAGTCTTAGTAAATCATGTATTCTTGGTGGATTTTCATTTGTATTTATAATGAAAATCGCTTTAAGTAGTTTTTCAATAACTAAATGTCCTAAGAAAAGCTCCAATGATAATCTTTACTTTTATAAAGATTCAACATTGTCTTATAGTCTTGATGTGAAGTTTCTACCCAGTAGTTTACTAACTCGCTCTTCTCCACTGCTTCATCACCTTCCTCATTTATAAAATCATACCATATTTAAGTATATTTATAAATATATATGCTCTTATAACTGAGATTCACCGTTAATTTTTAGAACAACGGACACTTTCTATTGTTCCTTTTTAACATAATGTGTTGAATATTCCTTTTCTACACTAGGAGATCCAGTTTTACTAAATTGTAGATCTATTTTATTCCCTTTGCCCCATTTTTTATAAGCTGTACATGAAGGTTGTAAATTATTGAGCCTTGCATATTTTTTTAATGTTTTCATTATTAATGCCATTTTGTTTAGATTTACTTTACAAATCTTCTCCAAATAAGGTACTTTTCCGAATCTCCATTTCTCATAGTCTTCATAAGATAAGATGTCCATCTTTATTAAAATATCAACAGCTGCAATATACCCTTTAGTACTAATAATTTCATTTGCTGATTTATCAACCATTGCTATAATCTCTTCATTATTCATTGTAAATACTCCTTGTATACTTATAAACTTGCATAGACCATAACAATAACATTATATCTATAATTTCAACCTATAACCTCTATAACTATCAATCTGCTTAAATCCTGTCTTTAAAGCTGCCTGCAACTCATCATCTGCACCTTCATCTACAAAGTGTAAAACTCTTTCTTTTCCTTCTTTAAAAATATCATAGAGTGATCTAGAGAGCAAGTCTAGTTCAAGTCCACAACTATTATAATTGCTATCTATAGTAACACAGTAAATATCTGCTAGTTTATCATCAACCATTCTAATAAGGATACTTCCTGCTATTTTTTGATTCTTAACGACTATGTATATCTTCCATATATTAAGATTTTCAAAAATTCTTTCACTAGTCCAATATATGTCAGGATTATATTTATCATGAAAAACTGCATATTCTTCGTAATAGTCTTTTTCTAGTAGCACCACATCGTTAGAAACTAAGCTTTGGATAAAGTTTTGCTTTTTAAGTTCCATTGTTAAACTTGATTCAGCTAGCTCTGCATTAATTTCTGTTAAAAAACTTATTGCATCTACATTTTCTGCTGGGTATCCAAAAAACATCTCGTTACCTTCATAATTTTTTCTTAAATAGTCAATAAATTGAGTGGCTACGAAGTTGAATTCTCCTTTTGCAAAAATGCCACCATTCCCTTGTAAATATCTATTTTTTGTCTCCACAAACAAATTAAGAACCCCAACCATCTCTCCATCTTCATAACAAACCAGTACCTTGTCTTTATTATGATGGATTGCTTTCAAAAATGCATTATACATATCATCATAGCTTTCATGCTTTGGAAAGCTATTCTTATTCTCATTTTGAGAAATCTCCCATGCTAATTTAACAACCTCTTCAAGTAATTCTTCCCCTACTTCTTTTATCATGAATATCACCTCACTCAAACTTATTAAAGAAATAAGTAACATCATCATCATGTGCATCAGCTGTTTTTTCACCACTTCGAAAATCTTTTCCCATTTGTAAAACAAGTTCCAGGTCTGAAAGACTCAGCTTTCTAAATTTTCTTTCCTGAATCATTTTATGCCTCCATTATATAAATTTCCTCAACCTTCTTAAACAAGTACGGCTGAATTAAAGGGTAGGTTAAGCTTTCAGTCATAGTATCTCCCTTTATCTTATAACTCTCTTCCACACTGATATTTGTAATTTCTATATATCATAGCTTGAGATTTCATCATGCCCAACTTCTCATAAAATGCTTGTAAGCTTTCATCGCAGCATAAGTCAACCATATAGAAATCGTTTAATTCTTCTAGCATTTTTATAACCAATTTTGATCCGATGCCTTGTTTTTGATATTCAGGTAATACTTCTAAGAGAGGAATATAAGCCGATAACACCCCGTCACTAACAGCATTAATAAATCCAATTATTTTGTTACTTTTTTCATCTATTGCTACTAAAGACTTGTAGCTCTTCTCTAATATTTTTCTGTGCATTTCTTTACTGGGAGGGTTTGGCCAGCCTTCAAAAAAGCCTTCTCCTATTTCTAATTGTCTTAAATCATCTGAATAAATTTTATATGAAATCAAAAAATATCACTCCTTAAAAATTATAGAAATTATTATAAATAACTTTCTTTTTAAACCTTATGCAATATATCTGGTTTCTCTCTTCTTTTTTTATAACCTCACATCTTACCTTTTCCCCTAATAAAATTTGCATTTAAAGATGTATGCTACCTTGACTATTTCTTTTCCGTTAAGTAACTTCTTGTTATCCCACTATCTATGAAGTCATTTCTAATATAGAACTTTTGAGCTGTCTTGTTGTTTAGCGCTGTATCTGTATGCAAATATCTATATCCTTTCTTCAAACAATATTGAATTATATGATTCAGAAATTCTGTTCCTAAGCCTTTTCCCTTAACCTTCTTATCAATGCCAATCCATACTAAATAAATAATATCTTTCTCTACTAACCCTGTAAGATTATCTATGTATTTAATTACTGCACTTCCTAATGCATCATTATTCTCATCATATAGTACAAATTTCTGCCTATTATCATCTATCTCAGACACCCTAATATAACTATTAATTGGATATTCTAACTTCTTTTCTTTCATATCGCATATATAATAAATATTCTCATGTTCAATTTCAAATCCTTCTTCACACAACAGTTTACCTACAAAATTGAATTTTTCATGTAATTTACCATGATTTCCATTACAACTCATGCCCATTGCATGATAAAATGCATATATGTCTTTAATAGTGTTTTCTTTATAAAAATTCAAGGATAAATCTAACAGTGCTCTCCCAATATCAATTCTCGATTCCTCATAATATAGATTACGTATAACTCCTATGTTAATATCATTAGTAATCTTACCTGCTTCAGTAAAATGAAATGTAGGTATGCCGTATTGTATAAACCCCTTAGCTTGGCCATCTTCTGTTGCAACAAAAATATTATTATTTTTAAAAATAGTCATTCCTTCAAACGTATCGTCAAATAAAGATTTTAAGAATATTTTGTATGTTGTCCTGTAAAAATAGGGTATGCTTTTCCCAATTTCATTCCAGTAATCAAATAGTATTTCTGCATTATCTCTGTTAACCTTAACAATTTGCATTATCTTCCCCCCTCGTCAAAATACTATAAGCAATTCTTGGCAGGGCACCGCATCATCTATGTGTGATTCCAGAGAATACCTTAGTATTTAAGAAGTCCTTGGACTGGAATCCAGAAATAGACACTTTGGTTTAGCTTCGCTCCTAGTGAACAATTTTACACTTCAATTATCTCACTATATTGGATGCCGATTCCATAATTATCAAGAGCTGCTTTTCTAATATCAATAATATACTTTGGAAGGTCATTTAGTTTGAACCATCTTAATTCTGAGCATTTATCTGGTTCCATGATTTTAGGTATACCATCATACCTATTAACAGTAACGTAAATATCATAATATGTTCTTCCTCCACTATTACTAATACGGTGAGATAAATGAACAAAAGATAAGTCTATAGTCTTTACATCAATCCCTAATTCTTCTTCACATTCACGCACAACAGCCATTTTAGCTGTTTCACCTTCTTCAACATGTCCACTAGCTGATATATCCCACTTCCCATCTTGATAGCCAGTATTTTTTCTACGATGCAATAAAACTTCCACTTTACCATCTCATTTCCGATTTTCCAAGTAAAATAAATATAACAACATCATTTATAAATAGCCCCTTTAAATTATTTCTGTATTCCTAATACTGAATATTGATTGTTCTGCACCGAATCTTTCCACTGTCTCCTCTAAGCTCATTCCTATTCTTTTTAATAGCCTACATGATGCTGTGTTGGCTGATTGTGTTTCTGCTACTATTTTTATTAATCCTAATTTTTTAAAGCCATAACTAATGACATATTGAATTATTTCTGTTGCATATCCATCTCCCCACCATTTAGGTAGTAACTGATATGAGATTTCAGTAGTTACACCATCATGATGCAAATCTAAAGAAACTAGTCCAACAAATTGGTTATCTTCCTTGTGTCTTATTACCCAATATAGATAACCATTACTTTCATCACACATATTAATGAACTTAATCATATATATATTTTCTTCAATGATTCCACCAAGGAATTCCCTTACTTTCTCATCTGTATAAAGCATTCTTACGTCTTCATAATCGGTTTTTTGTATTTTGGATAATATACATCTATTAGTTTCTATCATTTTAGCTTCTGTACTCCTTTACTCAAATACTGTATTATGCATAGTCAATTGCTATCATACTACATCTCTTCGATTTGAATCACTCCGATTGGCACGTCATCAAATAACGGGCTGACTGACTCCTGTCTATGTATTCTTCTAATGGTTTCTGCAAATAATGGTGCTCTGATATAATTTTAACTTTTTTACTATAACAGTATATGTTAGTTAATGGAATGAGCCGTGTATATGCCATCTCACTTCATCATATATAATCTTGCAAATATCCTAAATGATGTTTTATCAATAAATTTGACTCCATTATTAATGCAATTATACATCTTATGAAATCATCAATGTAATTTGTCATATTTCACTCAAATTTCAAACCAATAAACCGTATTTTGCTTCAAGAATTTAAATCCAGCCTTCTCTACAGTTCTCTTTGAAGCTATATTAGAATCAACACAATCCCATTGGGCTATAAACCCATTATCTATGCATTCATTCACAAAATGACGTGTCAAAGCAAGTGCTAAGCCTTTCTTTCTATGACTGTCTTCTGTTTCAATATCAAAATGAAGAAACCAATGCAATATTAGGACTATCTATATCGTCAACCCACATATCTCCTTTACATTCACCAGCACCTATTCCTGAAAAGCTCGGACTATCCTCATATGTAATTTTATCAATAGCTTTTGAGCTAAGTTCATTTACTTTAAGCAATAAAATCAATCCTCTCACTATATAATTAACTTTTAACTCAAACTTCTCTACTGAATTTCAAGCAAAAAACCTCAGATGAATATAAATTATAAATTTTGAAAATTGCCTATTTTATCTATAAACCCTATACTTGATATACCACTTCAAAATCTTCAAATATCACTGGCATATCATTTTTAAACTCATATCCAAGTTGTTTGCCCTCTTCTTTGAAGAATTTAATATGTTCTGGGAGGTGACACCTCTTTCTCTCATCATAGTTCTTACAAAAAATGCTATTAACTCTAACTAAAAATTATTTACAATTTAATCTGATATTGTTCTTACATAATAGTCATCATGTTTTATAAACTTTTTGCCCAGCGGAATGTATCCGTTTTTCTTTAACGAAATGACTCTTTCCTTTGCTGCTGGAACTGCTTTTGTAAGTATAGATTTCACATTAAAAGGAGAATAAAAAGATTCGTTTGTGATTTCTAGTATAGCATCAATGATCTTAGCATATTTAGTCACTCCTATTATATAAATAATCAATACTATCATTTTAAAATTAATTTACAAAAACATCTCATAATTAATTAACTACTCCTTCATATGATGCCGATTTAATTTTCTTTATTGCGCTTCAAGATGTTCTTCTTTTAGTCTAATAATCTCTATATCCTTATATTTTTCTTTAACTTTTTTAGCAAGACTTTCTATTCCGAATATTTCTGTGAATGTATGACTGCCTACTATCAAGTTCATTCCCACAAACTTAGCATATTCTATGGTGTAAAGAACTTTTTCACCAGTTATATAGATATCGCAATTTTTTTCGGCCGCCACTTTAAGGTCTGTAGTGAAGCCTCCGCCTCCACAGACTAATCCAATTCTTTTTAAAGCTTCATCTTTGAATTTCCATGCTTTTACTGGCTCCTCTAATAATGTCTCTAGTTTCTGTACTAAATCTTCAAATGTTATGCCTTCATTAGTCTCTGCAATACGTCCACAATAGAATCCGTCCTCTAAGTGAGTTTTTTCAATAATTTGTAAATCTAATTTATCAACTAAAGAATTATTTGTTCCGAAATCACAGTCATCTAATGGCAGATGATTGAAGTAATGCGAGATGTTGTTTTCTAATAGCTTTTCTCTGCAAGCATCTTTAAGTCCAAATATAAAATCCCAAGCATCATGATGAGTAATCATTAAATCAACCTTGTTTTTTCTTGCCTCTTCAATGGTATCTAGTGTTAAATTTGTACAGTATCCGATTTTCTTTATTTCTTCCGTCCCTCTTACTGTGGTTCCACTTTCCTCATGAAATCAGTCATTATTTTTAGTATCAAATAGATTAACTATAAATTCTTCTATTTCACTTAGTCTCATATCTACACACTCCTGCTCTTGTTTTTTCAAATCAAAGCTCTTACTTAAATATAAATATATGCATAAGTGACGCAATCAAATTGCGTCACTTATCAGCCTTCTAGATATACACAATAATCTAGAATCACTTTTCCATTTTCATCTGGAGTTGTAAAACGTGGACAATTATAGCGCTCAATAAACCAAGTATCTTCTGCAAACTGCCACCCTTCCTCTTTGATTCTAGCCATGCACATGTCATGAGGCTCTTGTCCATAGATTTCACCGTTATCTTCACGTCCATATATCCAACAAGTACCAATATCACCTGAATGGATATCAACATAAGAATAACCGTCTGGGACAGGTGTATGTTCTGGGAAAAACATCCCGATCCAATACTCAAACTCATCTGTACATCTCATGCAGCCTAAGTAAGCTCCTTCATTTTCAGGTAAACTTCCAAGCTCTTCTAGAATATTAAAATACCCTATTTCATGCCATTCGCACCACTTGTTGCTAAAACTTCCCATTTTATCTCTGTCTTTATTTGTGTATCGTTTTCCTATCAGTTTTAATGAAGGAAAGCTTTCCCTGTAAACCTTGATAATCTCTACCATTAAAATTCCCCCTTAAAATAATTCGTTTTTTATTGAACAAACTCTATTAGTTTTAATAGCTAAATGTATCTTGATGATAAGACTTTAAATTCAGGCTTTGTGACATAAGAACAATAATGAACACGTCCGTCAAATTCAACTATATTTTTAAATCTAAGTGCACTTGCCGGAGCTGTTATATATTCCAATACCTTGTTCTTAGGAACCCATATCACCTCACTAGTTTCATTAGAAGTCCTTAATTCACCGTCTATATAGTCACAAATAAAATCAAACATAACCTTTGTAGGTACATGAGTAACTCCATCATAATATAGATGTTGTCCGACGTTTGAGTATATCCCTACCAAACATCTTACTGATGCCCTAACACCGCTTTCTTCTAAAATCTCTCTCAATACACCTTCCTCAATATTCTCTCCAATTTCAATTTGTCCACCTGTGCAGTCCCATCCCCTGTTATGGGTCTTGACGATTAGAATGTTTCCGTTCTTATCAAAAACATATCCTCCAGCAGCAACTATATGTGTTGGCCATGCCATGCATTATCCCCCCTTATTGAATTAGATAACATCGTATTAGCTATTATTTTCTCCCATCCCATTCATCATAAAATTGTTGTAAATAAAGTTCCATAAATTTATGTCGTTCATCCGCTATTTTTCTGCCTGTTTCTGTATTCATCAAATCTTTTAAAAGCAGTAGCTTTTCATAAAAATGATTTATACTGTGACTTTCATTATTCTTGTATTTTTCGAATGTCTCATGTAATTCGGGTTTGATATCTGGATTATAAATCTCCCTTTCTTTATAACCACCATATGCAAATGTTCGAGCGACTCCAATAGCTCCAATAGCATCTAATCTATCTGCATCTTGAACAATTTTCCCTTCTATAGTCTCCATTGATGATTTCACCTTGGCACCTTTGAAGGAAACATTTCTAACTATGTATTCAACCTGTTTTATTGTATTCTCATCTACACTTAAGCTTTCAAGCCACTCTCTTGCGACTCTTGGTCCCACTTCTGTATCTCCACCATGGAATTTGAAGTCTGCTATATCATGTAATAGTGCACCTAAGCTAACTATATACTCATCAGCTTTCTCACTGGCTACAATATTCAAAGCATTTTTATACACCCTATAGACATGCCACCAATCATGACCTGATCCTTCGCCTTCTAGCTTTTGTCTGACAAACTGGATAGTTTTATCAATAATCTGCTGTTTGTATTTTGCACTCATTCTTTCGTATCCTCCTACTAAAAGTTCTTAATTTTTTCACTAAAATCTACTGTGTGTATAAAGAATATTAAAAGATAATCTTAGAAATGCTACGAGAGACATTATAGTTCAATAGCATATATACGAGAACTCTCCCCCCATGGGTGATAGCCTATACCAATATACTTAAATCCGTACTTTTCATAATATCCGATATAATCTGTGCAAAGATATAGGTAGAAAATCCTCCTAGTTTTGCATCTAATTTTGCCTGTTCTAATAGAAGAGAACCATAAGCATTTCCTCTATATTCATCTTCAATGTATAGTGCACAAACCCAAGGATATAAATCCATACGGCTAATAAAATCATTAGTTATGAGACCAGCGCAACCAACTACTTTATCATTATCCATCGACAGATACCTTTGTGGTAATGGGCTGTCTGTAGTAATGCAGTTTGTTATACAATCCTCATAGACTTTCATACTATTTGGGGATGCCCATTTGCTCTGAAAGTATTTAATTGTCCTATCTTTATATTCAGGAGATTTTTTTATAGATATAACTTCCATTTCCTTCACCTCGATAATATTATTTCCTCCTTTTGAACACTGCCATTGCTTCTCTACTATATCCTTGAGCTGCATTTGACGTAAAACAAGAAACCAGTTCCCATCCTTGATCTCCAAGCTTATTTAATTCGTAGTCAAAATCCTCTGTTTCTAATATCCCGCCGCTAAAACCCTTAAGTTTAATTTTGATTGTTTTATGTTCCCATCTATCCATTTTTTATCCTCCTTAATCATAATTAAATCCAGATATATTTATTGGTAATTCACATGTGATTTTCTAATATCCAAATTTCTCATAAAAATAATTATTTCTATAATTTATATAGGGTATACTTAATGTACACTCTAAAGCTTCTGAAAACTCATTCTCAACAAACTCCATTAATTTTGTCCCTATTCCCTAATTTTGATAATCAGGACTTAAATATATTCGATTTCAAATAGAATTGCGTTTTTGATATTTCTCGAACTTCAACTCCGCTTATTATTATGTTATCTAAGTTAGTAATTTCTTTACTTGTATGTATTCCACAATTTGTCTAATGGCTTCCTTATCTGTCCAATCATGATTAGATCCAATGGCTTCCATTAACGCAGTTTCCCATGGTTCATAGGTAACTGGATCTTTCTTAGCAACAGCTTTTTTTAACAAATTACATAGTGTGCGGTCTTTCCAAGACATAATTTCTTCATTCCATCCTCCTCTAAAGTAGAAAAGCGGATTATGTAAGAGGCCCATTTTAAAATTACGTTCTTTTAATGCAGCTATTACCTTGTCATTATATGGAGATGCGCCTACTGCAAACACAATGATCTTCTTGTTTTTTAGTCTTTCATGATACTTTTTAAGAAAAGAAATACCTGCAATTCCAGTGGCATATATGCCTCCTCCCAAAATAATAAGGTCATATTTTTCTATCTTATCAATAGTAGTTTTTTTTGTTTCAATTAAATCACATGACAATTCTTCTGCTAACCATTCTGCGTATTTTTTAGTTGCTCCATACTTGGACTGATAAACCACAACTATTCTACTCATGTATTCCTCACTCTCTTTCATAAAAAAATTTTCAACTATAAATAAACCTAGTTCACTAATCAAATCTTCTTGACATCACATGTTATGATAAAGCTCATTGTCTACTTAAATAAAACCTTGTATTAAGCTTGATATACTACTTCAAGAAAATCAAAAATCACTGCCATATCATTTCTAAACTCATATCAAAGTTTTTCTTTATGGGCTTCTCATTTTCCATTAATATTACCTACCGAATTCAGTATCGGATAAAAAATAAAATATCGTATGTATTTATTGTAAACTTAATCCAGAAACTTGTCCATGTACTTAATGCTAAAATAAGGAATTCTAGTTTTGAATTAAATCAATTAACAAAAAACTCCATCTATAAGGATTATTCCTATAAAATGGAGCTCACATAAATTTTTAGAATTCTGGTCGTAATGTTAGAATTTCTTCGTAGTTAAATATTGGTCCGTCCACGCTTTCCTATACCACATCTCATGTGTATTTATTACAATTACTTGTTTGCGGCGTCCCTAAGCTAGACCAGAAAAACAGACCCTCTTATTGGTGCTTTCTTCACAGTGAAGGGATGTGGTGTACATAGCCTAGGATTATACCCCGTGTACCCTTGTTCAAATAGATTGTTAAACGGTGGCTTGTCTTGTTAACTACTTGTATCGCTTTGTTGTATCTCACCAAATCTTTGACTTATTTTATATGTAGCAAATATTTGTAGTCTGTGTGCTATCACCTAAAAACCCTTCAATTTATATCTAATAATTTATTTATAACACAAAATTTTTGTGCTCAATTAATGGGTCAAATATTGTTTTACACCAACGTTCAACAGCATCATCAAACCATTCATGTATATTAATTTGTTATCTCCATCATTTCGTACGACACACCCTACTATCTTTACTGCAGTCTCATCCATAAGGATATTGGAATTTTCTAATATGGAAAAGGCTTTTAAATTTACTTTCATTAAATATGTTGTTTACCGAGTCAAATTCCATTCTATTTTCGTATTCATGTGTTTGCTCAATAATAATATGTAACAAATGTGCCCCTGTGAAATTTTTAGCAAATATTTTGTTACAAAATGGGTAATTTTTTTACTTTATACCCTTCTTATAATATAAACTATGTATATTAAAAAATTACAATTTTGCTATTAATATTTCATTCTCTAATACATCAGCAAATTTTTGAATGTATTTTCCAAGTGTTTCTAACCATTCCATGATTTCATTATCATCTTTATATTTATTAGGTTCTTCCCTAATATTTATGACTTTTTTCATAATGTCAACATCTGGAACTAAGTTGTTATCCAATGCCCACTTCCCAGCTTTAGTTTTAGCAATAATTCTACCTGTTCTAAGTGTATAGATACATCTAGCTATGTCTAAAAGCCAGCCCGCTGAATATAAGCTTCTGTCTGTTGTAACTGCATACTTTCTTATTGCTTCATAATGATTTACAACCGCTTTGATAATTTTTTCTTTTGTTGGATAGCTAAATTTATCTCTTACTTCTTCACCATATAACAAATATCCTTTCTCCATAAGTTCTATCATTGAAAAAGGGTCTAAATGATATTTCCCTGTTATCCTTTGACTACTTGTACCCCAGTAAATAACAGTATCAGGATTCCTATTAATGAATTGGTCAAGTGATAGAAAGCCACCTTCAAATAAACGAAAATATGAGTTGTTATCATATTCACTTAAAAGTACTTGTCGTAGGTTAAGCAGAAGGTCTGCTTGTACATCAGTAATTTCCGATTTAGTTAGGCATAATATATCTATATCGCTCCATCCAAGCTTAAAATCTTTAAGCACAACCGAGCCAAAAAGTAAAATTGAGGGTTTATTATCCTGTAAAATATTCACGATCCTATTTGTCATGATTTCAATGGATTGATTCATTTTATCTCCCCTTAAAACTACTAATAATTCAAATAAATCTACTATTAAACTTTAGCCTGTTTTTCATTAAAAAGCTCCTAAAGAATGACCCCTTGCTCAAATACATTTTTATGGCATGGAATACTTAGCACCCCATATGAATACCCTACTCATAATTAGTATTAGTTTCGATGTATTTTAACACCTTATTAATCTTATCCTCTAATTCAAATGAGCCTTCTAGCATTAATACTTTACAAGGCAGTTCATTCAACCACTTTTCATGCAATTTTCTACTTCTTATACTCAAATCACCGTCATCGTATTGAGATGCCCAGCCTATAAATTCTTTATGTTGCTCATATAGATCACTATCTAATTTTATTTTTTCTCCATACCTTCTTTTTTCTCTTTCTATTAATCTATTGATACGTAATTCCTTAGGTAACCAAAGAAATATCACCAAATCAAAATAAGGTATGAAGATATCTCCCCATCCACAGAGTGACCCCGATAATATCCATCTTTTATATCTTACTAAATCTTTTTCCAATATTTCTTGTCTTTCTTTAACTACTCTTTTCTCCTGAAATGGAGGGTTTGTAGGCTTCCAAAAATAATAATCTGTATCAAAATGTCTGTAATTTAGTTTTTCCGATAATGCTTTTCCTAGAGTGGTTGTTCCTGACCCTGATGCCCCCAATATATGTATTCTATTAATCAATTTCACTCCCCTTTTTCAAAATTTAAAGTTGGTTTTCTCTCCCAGTGAAGGGATGGCGCAAATACATTGTTATAAGGTTAAGCTATGTCTTTTCTCTTATAATCTTCTACAATATAAATAAATTTGATAATTTCTTCTCTTTAAATCTATATTCTATAGTACTCTTTAATACTCCTATCGCATATTATAGTTCCCATTATTTTAATTGATGAAACTGTCTTCTTCAATAGTTCGACATCAATATCTTTAGGAATCACTAAAAGTCCCACTACCTTAATATTTTGTTTTGTATTTTTTTTCTCGTATTTATTTAACTCACTATTCCCAATTTTAAATATTCCAAGATAATACGAGTTCTTTACAATGATGTTATCAACATAGCTGTCATACTCTGATAAATTCTTTCTAATTGCATTACGAATGAAATCTGTTCGATTTGTATAGAAACCATTCTCCACTAAAATATCCATTTTCCCTAGATCAACATGATTGATATTAATTGTTAACTTTTCTGTATTATCATTAATCTTTCTATTCATTTTTGGACCTCCTTCAGAAAATAATACCCCTACCATCATAATACCATCCCTGCGGATGGTATTCAAGGTTTTTAATTAATTATGTGAAAGTCTAAGAGTTTTTTCTATTGTTCTTCTAATATGTAATTGCTACATGTAAATTACCGTTGCGTGTGGTTTTGGAGAAGGTTCAAGCGTTCCCGAAGCGTCATACTACATTCATCTATTCTAAGTTTTGGGAACGCTGTGTTCTACGACGTATCGTTCCCCCAGACTCAGCAGCGCTACGGACGGCGCTGCCTTAAACATTTCTAGGAGCACCTGGATTACAAAATAAGTATGATGTGACAAATAAGCTACTAAAGATTATGCTCATTTGACGAAGCCAATTAATTTATAACTCTTTATCGGTAAATTTTAATGTTACAACTTGAACTAAATCCATTCCATGAAATTTTGACGGTTCAAAATAATCTTGTAATGAATAGCTTCGCATAATTGTGCCACTGTCATATACCATAATAGCAATAGGTATTTCTTTGTTTATTTCTATATCCTGAAACTCTGTCAAAAAACCTTTAGTGGATGCCATATATTCACTATCAATATCTATTTTATTCGTTTTATATGAGGCTCGGCCACTGCAATTTATATGAAAATCAATAGTATAATTTTCTTTCAGTAACATTGTAAATGTTCCTGTTAATTGTTCAGCAGGAACCCTTTCATTCCCTAATGATATAGCTCCTCCACCAATACTTTCCCAATCAGCGTTATCTTTCGAACTATAAACATTAACTTCCATAGTGATGGCTTCTTTGGGTGCATTAAAAGCAATGATTTGCGAATTATTCTCCATTCCAAAGGATTGCAATAAGTATGATTCTCTTGCTGTTAATTCATAAGGAGCAATACCTTCTTTGTTGAGCAATTTAGGGGTATCTTTGTTACCTGAACAAGCTGTTAATGTCATTATCATAACAACAATCAAAATTATCAAAAAATATTTTCTCATCTAATTCCTCCGTTAAAATATAAATTATCCTTAATGCAGATTATATGACTACTTCGAAGGGATACTTGGAATCCCTATTTCGTCTGCGCCAGGACGGCGCGGCCTTTGCACGATATGTCTTATAACCTTCCCGTATTTGAGATGTCCCTGAACCGGACCCAAAAGGAATACCCCTTTAGTGGAGCTTTGCTCCCGGTGAAGGGATGTGGTGCACATTAACCTAAATTTGCGCCCGGGTGCACCCTTGTGCAAACACATTGTTAAGTTCTGTGGCAACCAAGAGTTGACTTTAACCAATAAGGTGATTTAGTAAGTGAAAAAGCTGAAAGAATAAATAGCTCAGTTTCCAATTAGAGCAATCCCCCTCTTAAATATGTCAAACTGATCATTATGTCTATTTATCCCGAAAAAACTTTTCAATTATTTCTTTTGCTCTCACAGCGCCATGCCATCCCTCACCGTCACTAACGAGAGGATATAGCCTACTTAAATCAGCTTTTCCGTTTTCGGGTAAATCGATATAATCTGTTTCTAAGCGTTCTGGCAATACACCTATTAATTTGTTATCCCCATCATTTCGTACGAAACAACCAATTATTTTAACTGCAATCTCATCTCCAAGTTTATACTCCTTAGATGATAATAAAATAATATCTAAGTGAGGTCCTGGAGGTGCCCCAGATTCTTTAATCCATCCATAAGGATATGGAAAATTTCTAATATGGAAAAGGCTTTTAAATTTACTTTCATTAAATATGTTGTTTACTGGGTCAAATTCCATTCTATTTTCGTATTCTCGTGTTTGCTCAATAATAATATGAAACAAATTTACACCTCCTGCTAAATTTTACAGATAATTTCTACTTTATAATATTATTTTTAAAGACTTAGTTTTGCCAAATCTGTTATTAAACCCTAATAAAAAACTTCGAGGCTCTACTCCGACATTGCCATGGCACTTAACGTCCCGTATTTGCGACGTCCCTGAACTGGACCCCTGAGATAGACCCCATAGTGGATCTTTGCT
>JBBAFY010000001.1:0-104932 GCA_041655135.1 Tissierellales bacterium | reverse complement strand
CCTTCCTGCTTGAAAAGGTTCAGCAGCTCCGCTCTCATCTGCGAGGTCTGGCACGATATCCCCATGAAGCTCTCCTTCGCTATGCCTCTCCTGAACATGATCTCGTTGCCGTACCTGTAGCTGCTTTTCATGTCCTTAATGAAATCCAGCGGCGTCGGCCTGGTAACCATGAGGCTCTCGGCTGTCTTGCCGTAGCTGTCCGATGTGTAAGCGTACCAGTCTGTTCGTAGCATTTCCTTGGGGTTGATTATGATCCGGTACGCTCTGCCGAGGTATGACTGATCAAACTTTGCCTTGGTGCCGGTCACGCCTATTCTTGTGAATACGCTGTCGCTTCCTCCGGTCCGGAAGTCTTCCTCCGGGGAGGCTCCTGCTCTTTGCATGCCTCTAATATACCGGTTGTTATTCGACATAAGCCCTGGGCTTTTAATTATCTTGACCACGTCTTCGGCATCTGCCACTCCGCTCCAAATGTAGCGCAGCCCTGCCTTGTCGTATGCCTTTGCGACGGACTCGTCGACGTATGTGCTGTAACCTTCGAATACTTTCGTGAGCTTCATGCTGTTGGCTCGTGCTGCGTCTATGCCTTCTTGCTTGATGATTAAATCCAGCTTAGTCGCCTGCTGCGCCGATGTCAATCCTTTTAGTTCCGGCATCCGGTGCGGTGCTTCCTGCCATACCAGTCGGCTCTTTTTGAGTATCAGCTCGTCTGCCGCTGTCGGGTTTGCCGTCAGGCTGTCGAGGCCGACGCTGTTCATGAGCTGCCTCATGTTGTCTGCGTCTACCTTTCCGCTTGCTCCTACCGTTTCCACTCTTGCCCGGAAAAAACCGCGCCATCCGTCGTATTGTCTTGTCTGGCCGTCGATGTACATTTCAAACGTGCCGTATGGGGTTGATACCTGCATGCTCCGGATCGATATGCCGGTGTCGGCTTTTGTGGTGGCCGAGAACATTTTCAGGGCGTCGTCCGCAGCCTCAAATGTCAGCTCGTCAATCGTCCCGATGGGCTTCAGCCGGTTCCAGGTCTCCGACCAGGTGTCGTATGTCAGCTTCCCGCTTATCTCGTAGTAATCGGTGCCGCCTATGTTCATGCGGCGTGCTGTAAGGTTCAGCGCCTCCAGGTCTCCGCCGTCGCTCCGGACGGGTATTCCTATCCGGTTCTCCGGCACTATTGCCAGGTCCGTGAAGACGTCGGTTGCTTTGGCAGCCTGGGCTTCCTGCGCTATGTTTGTCGCTGCGGCTTTCCTGGCCGCCTCATTCGCTGTCAGCCTGTCTCGCACCTGGGCGCTCATCTGCGGCGCCTTGACCGGGTCCGATATGGAGGTTACCAGCTGGGTTTTGTTCATGTTGTTGTAGTATGGTATTTGCTTTTGCTTTGCCAGCTGCTTCAGCTCCGTGGTGTTCATTTGCTTGAGCGTGCTCGGGGAAATCTGAACTGCTGCTATCGGCTGCTGCATGTGTGCTGCCGCCTCGTCTGCCCAGATGAACGACTGCTTTGTGCCGGTTCTCTCTGTCAGCAGTTCTGAATAAAATGTCCGGTATGTCTCCCGGAGCGTTGTCTTGCGTTCCAGAATGTTGTCAAGCAGCGCCTCCGCTTCTTTGCCTTTGCCGTATAATCCCTCTGCGTAGTCCCTGAATATCTCCCGGTATTGTGCGTCCGGGATTGCCTCCGCTCGCTTGATGTACGCGAGGGTGTCCTGCAGGTCGATGTCAATCTCTCCTTTGGCAAACCTGCGGTACATCGTGTTGTATATCGGTTCCGTCTCTCCATAGGTGGCGTTCGGGTGGAAGGTGTAAGTCATGGCCTTGCTGTTCGGGTTCTTGATGTATTTGAACGCCTGTTCCTTGTCTACACCTATGAGCCTCCCGGCGTCGTCTACGATGAAGTTCCCGCCGTGGCTGTCAAAGTTGGCGAGCAGCCAGTCCGTGACGTTCTCCCGCTGCAGCTGCTGCGTTATTCCATCCGGCAGTTGGTCGAGGGTGTTCTGCCAGGCTTTGAGGTCGTGGCCGTCTATCGTGTTGATCCTCTTTTGCATGGCTCCGAATTTCCCGTCTACGGTTCCGACGCTTACCTCGACCGCGCTCTCCGGGTCGATGATGTTTTGCACCTTGTATGCGCCTTCCTGGACGTAAGCCCTGAAAGGTTCGGCGCCTCCGCTCTTGTTTTGCCCTGGCTTGAATAGCCATTGCTGGCCGGTGCTATCAGTATATGCATGCATCTCTCCGGTTCCTCCAAGATTAGCCGGTCCTTTGTGAGAAAGTCCTCCGGGCATGTTGTATGCCTCGGGTATGGTCGGCTGATCCGGGTCCGGTATGTTTGCCATTGCGGTGCTGTCTGTCGGTGACCACTGCTGCGGCTCCGGCATCGTCATTGCTTGTTGCTGGTCGTGGGATATTTGCGGCGGGCTTATTTCCTCATAAGCTACGGCGCATCTGCAGCGCGGGTGTGCCGGTGGCGTCCGCTTCTGTCCTGAATAAAGGGTTTTGCCCTTGAAGTTGAAGTCTCCGTCCATGTCTATGGTTTGTCCTTCAAGCGCTCCGCATATTTCGCATACTCTTTCGTCTGCCGCGGTGCTCCATACCTTCCTGGTCATTCCCATTAGTCCTTGCTCTTGCGCCTGCCTTATCCCTTCGTCAGCTCCTTTGTTATAAGCAAACGCCATTTCCGTCGTGGCTATGGTGTATGCTCTCTGCCGGTGGAGCTTCCCGGCGTATTTATGAGACGCCTCTCTTGCGTACTTTGCGGCGGTTGCCTCTTTCATTGTCGGGTTGTTCTTCTGCAGCGTCTCCTTGACATGCTTGTAATAATTCATGGTGGCCATGCTCTGCATCTTGTTCAGTCCGATGGTCGGCCTTATGGCTCTCGAAAGCTCATCTACTGACCAGTCTCCGCTGTAGCTTCTGTGCAGCAGAGTGTTTATCGCTTCCCGCTGTTCGTTGCTTACAAGGGTTACCCATTCGCTGCCGTGGGTGTTTATCCAGCTGCGGACGCCTTGCTCCATCGGGTCGAAGAAGTAAACCGGGTATTTGGCTGCGACGTTCGCTGCCGCCTGGTTCATGCTGTCTAACCATAACGGCTTTAGGGTTTCGTTTACAAACGTGGCGTAGTCGTTTTGCCATGCCTGCAGCGTGGCCTCGTCCATGTGGCCGTTCAGGATTGCTTCCCGCAGCTCCTTGTATGTGATTGCGTTCTGCTGGTCTTCCCAGATTCGCGCAAGCCAGAAGGTCGGTTCTGCCTGCCCTGCTTCGATGAAGCTGTTCAGCTGGTCGAGGACTACCTTTCCGGCCTGGGGTATTTTCTTCTTTTTCTTGGCGATCCTTTGCCGGGCTGCTGCCTGGTTAAATTTCAAAGCCATTATTCATCCCTCCCCAGTCGTCGCTTGGCCTCCTCAATAACGACCGGGTCGTCTTCTTCGTCATCGTCCTTGCCGGGGTTCACGTAGCTGCTTGGCTGATACGGCATTCTTGTCGGCATCATGTTCCGCTTGCTGTCGTTGTCCTCCAAACGTTCAGGCAGTCCGCCTGCTTCTCTGACGTAGTCCTCGATGGCGTCGTCCGGTATGATTACGCCTACTCCGGTCATGTCGCGGATAAACGCGGCCAGCTTCTCGGTGTCTGCGTCTTCGATGTCCCCGTGTTCAAGTGTCGGGTAGCCGGTTATGCCATTGAAGTGGTCTCCGTTTAGGTCGATGAGTGCCGGGATCGCCTTGTTGTTGAATGTTTCGCAGATGATGTCGAGGTATGCTCCGACGGCCATTGCGAATAATTTCGTCTTATCGCTTGAAAGTGCAAAGCTGCCGACGGTCTGGTGGCCGAGAAGAACGAAGTCCGCCAGGACGGTCATTGCTATCCTGGTGTCGTATCTTTCGATTATGGCGTTGGTGTCAAACTGTCGCCGTCCTCCGGTACTTAAAAGCTCCAGCTTCCAGCCGCTTGGCATTGATAGTCCTTCCAGGCTGTCTCGTCTTATGTTTTGCACGATCTTGTCTGCGGCTACTCTTATCGGTCCCATGTCCGGATCGTCCTCGTCCCAGATGTTCATTCCTTCCGGGGCTGTTAAAACGGGGAAGCCTGCAAGGTCACGCTCGACACCGATTCCTTCGATTTCTTGTATCCTGCGTTTGAAGTACCAGGGTCTGTATGCGTTCCGGAGAATGCTCCGGCCTTCCGGGTTTCCTTTTCGGCTCTTGGTTCTGAAAAGCAGCAGTTTCTCTATCGGGAGCTCGATGGTCTCGAAGCTCGGGGGCGCTGTCTGGATCATGCCGGTTAAGTTGTCGCTGCCGTCGTATATCCATTCCCACAGGGTCTCCTGCGATCTAATGGGCAGCTTCATCCAGCCGATCAGCCCGTCGTCGTATTTGCTGTTTAGTCTTTGGTCGCGGTTCTTGCCGCTCCTTCTCTTGTAGACGATCTCGTGGGCGCTCCATCCGAATGTCAAAAATGATAAAATTTCCGATATGGTGTCTGTCCATGTCTCCTGCATGTCGTCCATGCACGAATAAATAAAATCGACTGCTTCCTCGTCCTTTGGTGTAAGCCCTGCCGGTTGCACGCTCCATGAGGCTTGCCGGATGAGCATTTCGATGGCGTAAATTATGGCGCCTATGACGTCGTCGTTCTCGCTCATCTCCTTGTAGACGTTTATGCCTTTTCTTCCCTGAAGCTCTTTTAGAAACTCCTCATAGAAAAAGCCGCCGTATCTCTTTTGGCCTATTCGACCGATTTCTTTTAGGCTGTTGTTCGCCATGTATGTTTCCTCCTTCCTCCGCCTCATTTGAAAAGCGTTGTAATAAAATTGATTCCTATCCAGTCCGCGTTTCGCCTTTTGGCGTTAACGGTGTATAGGGATATAGGTAAAAGGTAATAGGTAATAGGGTACCAGTAATAGGCGAGGAAAGAACTGTGCTTTCCTCGTACTTGTCTGGTGCTTGCACCGGGCTTGTATGGTGCTTTGCTGAAAACCTTGTAAACACTGGCTTTTTGGCGTGTCCTTTTTTGAATAATCACGCCTCCGCTGCGTTTTCCGACGTTTTATGCCTGTCTTTGAAAAACTGCTTTTTCGTCTTTTCGGTGCTCGTCGTGTTCAAAAACGATACCCTTACTGTACTCGCCTTGTGCTGGGTTGGTGCTTGTATCGGGCAAGCACTGTACTTGTCTGGTGCTTGTATGGTGCTTGTATGGTGCTTGGTGTTAAACTCTCCAATAACTCGACTTTGTCAGGGTCTCCTGCTTCGGCGGTCCTGTCGTTGCCGGTTTATCCATTAGGTAAAGAATGCCCTGCACCAGGGCGTCTACCGTGTCCTTGTAGGTTCCTTTTGGAAATATCAAAAGGTCGCGGATCAGGTCCTCTACCCAGGGGTGTGTTGCCGGGTCCGGCAGGAATATGTTCCCGGCTTCGAAGTAAGGCGTCACGCTGATGGCACGCTCCTCCTTGCTGCCCTTCGGGTTGAATTCTACCATGCCCGGTATTTCCTTTTTCAAAAGGTCGACGATGGCGGGGCCGTTGGCCTTGTTCTCCACGACCTTGGCTCTGGCTTTTCTCCATTTGCCCGAGAGCGTCCGGACGGCTGTTACGCTTTCCGTGAAGCTCATCTTGTCATTTACAAGGTCTTTGACGTAGATCGCGCTGCCGTGGCGTCCCATTACGAAGCCTGCGACTTTGGCGCTGCCTTCGCTCTTGGTGAATGCCATGTCCCAGCTTTGTATGTCGTTGGTGTTGGGTGCTGTCCTGTAGAAGTTCTGCAGCCATTCTCTCTTGAATATGACGCCTTCTGCCGGTGCCGGTGTCTGCTGAAACTGCCCGGCGTATTGGACACTTCCCATGGATTTCTTCAATCCGTCGAGCGCCTGCTTGTCGAAGCGCTCCGAGTTCAGGATGTCGCCTTCTTCCCGGATGATCTGCTTGCCGCTGATAGGGAAGTGAACGACGGTTCTTTTCTCCGCCTCTGCTGGGAGGCATAAATGCTCGTAGCCCAGCTCCTCCGATAAAATGTAACCGGTGAGGTCGTTCTCGTGGAGCCTCTGCATGATGACTATAAAGGCGCCCGTCTTCGGGTTGTTGAGCCTTGTCTGCAGGGTGTTCTTGAAGAAGTTTATTCCCGCCTGGCGCTCTGTTTCGCTGTTGGCCATGAGCGGGTTCTGGGGGTCGTCTACGATTATGACGTCGCCGCCTTCGCCGGTTACGGTTCCGCCGACGCTGGTGGAGAACATCATTCCGTGGCTGTCGTTCTTGAATTCGTTCTGCCTGTTGACGTCGTCCTTCAGGTAGAACCTATCTCCCCAGTTGCTCTGAAACCATGGGCTGCGGATTATGTCCCTGGATAGCACGTTGTGCTTCCGGCTCAGGTTGTCGGAGTAGCTCACTTTAATAAAGCGCTTCTCCGGTGCTGTGATCCATGTCCATGTCGGGTAGCAGACCGTCACCTCGATGCTTTTCATGTATCGGGGTGGGATGTTTATTATCAGTCTCCTGATCTGCCCGTCGTTTACGGCCTGCAGGTATTCGCCTATCAGGTGTATGTGCCAGCTGTCCACGTACTGCGTGCCTGGTTCGATTACCGGCCACGCTTGCTTGATGAATTCCGGGAGGTACCGCTCGGCCTTCTCCTTTTGCAGCGCAGCCTTCATCGCCGCAATATCAAAGGACGGGTTCTGGATGTAGCTTGTCCAGAAGTCCTTCAAGCTGTGACAGCTCCTCATCTGATAGTTCGGAAAGGTTGAGCTCGTTGGTCGCCTTGACCGTTACGGCTCCTTTGTGGTTCATTGTTGCCTCTCCGCTTATCTGTTTATTTTCCGTGGATTCCCCACGGGATAGGCGCTCTATCTTTACGCCGACATCGACCAGGCGCACGATGTCAGCTGCGCTTAATTCTTCCTCCGGTATGGTCAGGAGGCGCTTGGCTGCCTTCCGGACCATCTGGGCGGCGAGGTCTGCGTGGTCCTTGTTCATCTTCAGGATCGCCTGCTCTTGCTGCTCTCTGTTCTGCCTTTCGATTTCGATGTCGTAGGCTTCGCAGCGCTCTACCCAGTTGTATTTTGTTGATGCGTCTCCCAGCGTCATATATCGCTTGATTCCCATTTCCTCGGCCAGCCCTCGAAGGTTTCGCTTCCGGAAGGGTGACTGAATGCCGTCGAGCTTCCTGCCATCTGCGCCCGTGTATCTCATGTCGCGGTACCGACAAAATCTATCATACTGGGTGGCGCTTTCTCCGGGCAGTCTGTCCCATATCTCTCTGTGCTGGCTGCTCTTTGCTTTTGCCATTTAGATTGCCTCCTTTCCTCGTAATATTAAATCAAAAGGCAGGCTCCGTGTTGGCGGGTGCCTGCCTTCTTTCTTGTGCTGTAATTGCTATTCCGCGTTTCCGTTGACGTAGTCGTTCTCCGCTTTTAGCTTTACGTATTGGAGCTCCTCTCCGTTCCTCTGGCATGTCACGCCGACGTTGTTTGTGAAGCGAACGTACCGGTTTATGATCACGTCGCAGTAGCGCGGGTCAAGCTCTATCAGGTAAGCCCTGCGGCCTGTCATCTCGGCGCCTATCATAGTGCTCCCGCTGCCTCCGAAGAAGTCGAGGACGAGGTCGCCTGGCTGCGTGCTGTTGTCTATAGCTCTGACGGCCAGCTCCACCGGCTTCTGGGTCGGATGTTCCGCGTTGTGGTCTCTGCTTAACTCCCAGACAGTGTTTGCTTTGCTTTCGGGATAAAGGCAGACGCTGCGGCCTTCGCTTAGCCGTATGTATCTGATCTTCTTTCCCTTGGGTGGCTTCTCTGAAAGATATACCTTTCCTCCGGCTCCGTCGGTCAATACGACGCCTCCGGTTAGAACGGTTGCAGTTCCGTCTGCTTCCCGCAGCACGGCTTTCCATGTTGTTCGCTGTGCTCTGTCTCCGTAGAAGTGCGCACTGTGGCCTGCCTTCTCTGCATAAAAGCACGGCTCGTGTGCCCATTGGTAGTCTGCTCGTCCAAGGACAGGAGCTGTCTTTACCCAGATGATGTATTGCTTCTCGACGATCCCTGCGGCTGTCATGGCGTCTTCAAAGTCTCGCCTGGTGCTGCTGGCGTGCCAGATATAAAACGCTGCTTCGTCCTCCGTATGCTCCACGTAATTCTTGAAAGCGGGGAGGAGGAGGGTACCCATCAGGTCGTCTCCGGTCAAGTCGTCGTTCTTGATCATGTCAAACTTGCCGCTCTGGGTCTCGTAGCTTACGCCGTATGGCGGGTCGGTGTTTACCATCTGCGCCTTTTCTCCAGCCATTAGTCTGGCGACTGCTGCCTTGTCTGTAGCGCTGCCGCAAAGTAGGCGATGGTGTCCGAGGTTCCAAATGTCCCCGGCCTTGCTCATTGGTATGTTGTCCGGCATTGGTACTGCGTCCGCCTTGTCGTCCTGGGTGTCGTCTGCGCCTTCCATGGCCGCGATGATGTCCGCCAGGTCTTCTTCGCTGTAACCGGTAAGCTCTACCGGTACCTCTCCGGTGTCCATGTCTCCGATCAGGTCAATGAGCAGCCCTGTATCGATGGTTGAAAGTTCCGCGAGGCGGTTGTCGGCGATAAGGTCCGCCCATTCCTCCGCTTCGCTTGCGTAGTCTTGGTAATCTGCCGGTACGAATTCCCAGCCGCGCTCTATTGCGGCCAGCCTCCGTCCGTGCCCTTTAACGATAAATCCAGAGCTCTTGCTGATGGTTATCGGTGCCCTCCATCCGGTGGCCTCGATTACCTGCGCCAGCCTTGCGATCTGGTCTGCGCTGTGTTGATTTGGGTTCTTCGGATTCGGGATCGCCTTCTCCAGGCTGATTATGTCGTCATGAGCACAGAAGACCGGTACTCCGTCCGGTGTTCTCTCTCTTGGCGTTGCCTCTGTGTTGTAGTCGATCTCGATGAAGGTGTTTTTCGGCTTCTTCTTTTTGGCCATTTCGTAATCCTCCACGTTATAATATTATCATTTCCTTAATGCCCTGTCAGTGTCCACTTTTTGTCCCCGGGGCTTGTATGGTGCTTGCCCGGTGCAAGTATCGGATTTTACTGGGATTGTCTCGTCATCGTCTCGTGCCCGTCTCGTGCATTCATCAGTAAAGTTTCATGCTGTCGACGCCGAATATCAAAGCCGCCAGGGGTTTCAGCGCTATGTTGATGTCCTTGTAAAGGGTGCGCCTCTCGATGTGCTCCGATTCCGCTATCTCCTCCGCGTTCCGCTTCGGTTCGTCGATGTAGTATGCCATGATTATCCGGTACCTTCTCATTGCTTCGTCCTTGCCTGATTGCTCGCAGTCTATTCTGTAATATTTCAGCATTTCGTCTATGTGCCTTAAAATGATCATTGTCCTTTGTTGGCTCTTTTTTATGCTTTCGATATACAAGCTGTCGTCAAAGGAGTAATCGTCGAGGCCGTCCAGTATGTCGACGGCGTTCTCCTTTGCCTGGCTCGCCTTATAAACTGCATTGCTGGCGTAGTTGCTGAAAGCCCGGTAATTTTTGAGCAGCAGCCGTGTGTTCCGCAGCCTCCGGTCATATCGTCCCTTCTTCAGCTGCTTTCGCTCCTCGGTGAGGTATTCCATCGCTGCCCTGATTCCTGCTTCTGTGCCGCGCTGGACGGCGATCTCCATGACTCTGTTTGCCACGGCGATATAATTCGCGGTTCCTACGCCCATTTCTGTGCTGTTCATATGCTTGCCCTCCTTTCGTTAAAATGGTAGATCGTCGTCTGGTACTTCGATTTCCTCGAACCCTTCCGGTAGACCTCTTGTCGCGGGGGAGTATTCCTCCGCTTCGCCTTGCGGCTTCTTGTCGCAGAATTCTATTTCCTCTGCATAAAACTCTGTAACCTTGCGCCTGTTCCCGTCCTTGTCCTCGTATGATCTGGTTCGGACGGTGGCGGTTATAAGTACCTTCCCGCCCTTGGTCAGGTATTTGGCTGCAAACTCCGCCTTGTTTCTCCATGCTACGATGGTCGGCCAGTCGGCTTCCTCCTCCTTGTCCTTCTGGCGCGGCCTGTCTACCGCGATGGTGAATGTGCAAACGGCTATTCCGTTTTTGGTGTAGCGGAGCTCGGGCGTGTTCCCGAGTCTCCCCATAAATATTGCTTTGTTCATGGCTCCTCCTTTCTTCCGCCAGCCTCGGAATAATAAATGACTGGTATGTTTAATTGCTTTGCTGTCTCTATCTCCTTTGCCATGCCCTCACTGGGCGTCCCGAATGCCCACAGCTCGTTGCAAATGGTCAGCAGGTCTATTCCTATGCTCATGCCTGTTTCGCGCTCCTGGGCGTCTGTGTCGTCCAACACGGCGCTGTAAAAAAGGTGCGGAGCTATAGGTATTTTTCCTTGCTTGATTGCAGCTGCGGTGTATTTCGCGGCCTTGCGGAGGTTTCTTTTCATGTCTCCTTTGTAGGGGCTGGCTATGTATACCACGCTCCTGGTTGGCGGAGCCTGCGGCTCCTTTGAGTTTATTGCGCATAAAGCCATAAAGGTGACGCCAATGAAGGCTCCGGTGAAAGCTCCTATTAAAAAAGGGATCATGATTGCTCCTCCTTCCTCCTTGGGCACCAGGGTGGGCTTGTCCTTGAGTATCGCCCAGGTATGTGTTTGTCGGTTAGGTCGCAGTCGTATCTCGTGCCGCGGTTCCCTTGCGGGGTCTCTTTTGCATGCTCGCACTTCCTGCAGTGGGGAATAATGACTTCCTTCGGCTCCAGCTCCGCCGGGTACTCTCTGATCAGCGGCTCCTTCCAAATTTCCAGAAGGCTGTCCTTCATGAAAAGCGGAACGCCTTCTTTCCTGCACTCGTCCACGATGCTCTGTATCCATTCGCGCTTGGGCTGGTTTTGCTTCGCTCCTGGTCCGGTTTGTGCTCCGATTATTACCCATGTCAGGTTATCGTGTTTCAAAAAGCCCAGGTCTGGCATTGCGAGCAGCGGCTCTATGGATACGAATGTCCGCCAGTTTGAATAAAGCTGTTCTGGCGCCTCCTCCGTGCCGGTAAGGGTGAAGCCGTACCAGTGTTCCGGTGGTAGGTCTCCGGAGGCTGCTAATTGTGAATACCTCCTCGGGTTCTTCGTTAAAAATAAAAAGTTGTGCCAGGGTGCCTTTGCTAAAGCTGCGAATGTCTCCCTGATCCACTCGTCCGGTACCCATTCTCCGAAAAGGTCGGCCATGCTGCAGACGAAAATGTTCGCCGGTTTTTTCTTCTGCGCGGGCATCGGGAGCCTGTATCTGTGAAGGAGCGGCTCGAAGCCTACCGGCAGGGGCGTCACTTTACCCTGGTTGTTTCTGAATGGCTCATCTAAAGTCCAGAGGCCGTCTTCCGCCTGCTGCAGCTGCTCGCTGGTCTTGTTGAGCCTTATGTCTCCGCAGAAGCGCTGCGCTTGTCTCCTGGCGTAGCAGTATTGGCATCCGTGACGGCAGCCTGTTATGGGGTTGAAGGTAAAATCGCACCACTCTATGAGCGTTTTATTCATCATTTTTCGGTTCCTCCTTCTTTTCGACTTCCGGCCTGTTTCCAAATAGCGCCCTCATGAATGGTCCGGGCTTGTTCTCCTCTTTGCGTATTTCCAGCTGCACGAGAAGTGCTTTATAGGCTATTTGCCCTCCGGCTAAAGCTGTTAAGCAAATTATTGAAGTAATTATGATTGCTGTTAAATTTATCATTTCTTCCTCGTTCCTTTCCTCTTGATTATTTTCTTCAGGTATTCCTCTCTATCCCTGTGGCTCATCGTCTTGATCTGGCCGCGGATGCTTTTCGTTTGCTGGCGCGTTAGGATTCCTGCGTCGTATAGGGTCTTTAATACCTGCATGTGTTCTGCTGCGATTCTTTCCTGCATCCGTCCGGCCTCCTATTCTCTCCTGGTCCGCTTCAGGACGTTAAGTATCATCCACTTCTGGTCCTCGTCGGTCATGCTCTTGAAGGTTGCGTCCTTCTTCCTGCGAAGGCTGCCGGTCTTATAAAGAATTATCCCGATGTCTTCCGGGACGTCGTCCTTTATGCTGTCGTAAATCTCCGCTGGCGCCACGTAGTAGTTCAGGTTTCCGACGAAATTGTGACCGTTCTTGCTGCGGAAGTCCGCCCGGGTTACCTTGATCTCGAAGCATTGAACGAGTATCTTCGGCCTGCCCAGCTCTTTTACTATGTTCCATCGGCAGCTGGTGATGTCGCAAAGCTCCGGGGTTTTCTCGCTGTCCGCTATCCCTTTAGGGCAGTTGATTGGTATCCTCCGGATGCCGTCGCGCTTCCATGTGTGGCAGCGGCAAACTCTGACGCGCTCCTTGTCTCCGAAGTATTCGTTGATCCGGACGCAGTCTATCATCCCTGCCGTGTTGGTGCCGCATTCGACCGGGACCTCGAAGGCTGTCGTCCTGCCTCTGAACACGTTTATTTTAATTCCTCCAAGCTCCCGCGGTGCGTAATACCGCAGCGCCTTTTCTATCTCTCTGGTTAGGTCTGTTTTCGCCATTTCTCTCCTCCTCTCCGGGGCGCTCTGTCTTGCTTGTCTTTATTCGCACAGCGCGGGCAAATGTAGCCGCTGCCGGGTATAATTTGCTTTGCGCTTATGTTCCACTTCAATCCGCACCGGCTGCACTTTACGATTCTTGGTTTGTTGTCTGTCCCATCTCGTCGCCCTCCTTCCGCGTTTATCCGATCCATTGGCCGTGAGCGTCTCTGGCTCGCTCTCCGTTTAGCCATTTAAGGCAGGATTTCTTTGTCTTGAATTCTTCCGTCCAGGCGTTTCCGGTGCTGTTGTCTATCCCTATGTAAAGGTCGCCTTCTTTGCTGTAAAACCTGCCGATCGGTTTATATTTTCCTGTATCAAAACCTGTATTGAGTATGTTGTGCGCCTGCTCTTTGGTGAGCTTCTTGATGGCGTCCTCTCCGACCTCTGGTTCGAGGGTTTTCATGATCTCTGTGCCTTTGTTGCCGCAGTAGATGCATGCTTCCTGCGCTTTGTGTGGGCTTGCGGAGTATTGGTTGCCTCCGCATGCCGGGCATTTGTATCTGGTCATCGCTCCTCCTTTACACGAACAGTGGCTGGTCATCTGGGTCCGTCTCGTCCCAGTTCCATAGCCTCTGCGCGCCTTTTGCTCTTATTGGCTTTGGCAGGAGCTTTATGTTCGTCAGCTCCCATGCGTACCTTCCGGGCGTCCAGTCTCCGAACAGGAGTTCCTTTTCTGTTGGCACTATGTATCGTCCGAAGTCCGGATGCTTCCTTGGGACGTCCAGTTCGGCTCCGACCTCGATGTGCTTTGCGATGTCTACGTTCGTGCCGGGGTGGTATACGATGCGCCAGCAGTTCACCAGCTCTGCTGTGGCGATTATTCTCCCGGTGGGGAGGAGGCTGAATGCTTGTCCGGCTTTTTCCAGCTCCTCGTTTAGGACTGTCTCGAACGGCTCCACCAGTATCGGCATCTTGCACGGGTCTTTCTTGGCTGCGTGTATGGCTATGGGGCCTCTGTATTTCGTCTCCCAGCTGCGGGTTTCGTATTGCTTCGCTCCTATGGCGATCAGACTTGCCCAGGGCTGCCAGATTGTTATTGCCTTCATTTCTCCGCCTCCTTATTGGTCTACGGCTATGGCGTACCTCTTGATTTGGACGTCTTCGCCGTATCTGTTCTTTACCTTCTCAAACTTGCCCTCTATCGGTAGTCCGCTTTGCTTCAGCTCCATAATTCTGGCGGAAAGCCTCAAAACTCCGAGGTCTCTGATTGCATCGAGCTGGGTGATGCTGCCGAAGTCTTCCATGTATCTCTTTACTCTTTCACTCTGAGTTGGTTTTGTGTTCGCGTTCATGTTATCCCTCCTTACAATCCGCGCAAAAGTCGCACCATTCTCCGTCTATCTTCTGGCTTTTCCATCCAGCCTTCTTCTTGGCGTCTACGGCGTCGTAGAAGTCGTATTCCTCCTTCAGCTCGGCTCCGCAAACGTCGCAGGTCGGAGTGTATTTATCCTTGCTTTGTGCTATGCTCATGTTTGTCTGCCTCCTTTGCTTTTGCTTCGTCCATCTTCTGAAGCTCGCACTTGTTTCCGGTCGGTCTGTCGCACCATCCGTCCGTTCCCCACATGCAGTCCTCGGTGTATTCGCAATCTCCGCCGCGTTTTGGATATTTGCTCATCGTTCCTCCTCCTTGATGGTTATTTCCTCGGGGCTTATCCCGTGCTCGTAAGCGAGCAGCTCTTTTGTGGCCTTGAGCTCTCCTTCAAATGTGCCGGTGACTGTGTATGCTGCGAGCTCCTTGCCGGCGCCGTCGTAGAACGCTATCCATCTGCTCATATCCACACCTCCACTACGCACGGGTCGTCCTGGGCGTCCCGGTTCATTCTCACCATGGTGCTCGGTATCTTTGCCCTTAGTTCCTCCAGGGTGTCTGCCGTGGCCATGATGTTTGTGGGAATGTCGCAATCCCAGAGCCTGGCTATGAATTTATCCGGGTAATCCTTCGGGTGGTCGTAAATGCAAATCAGGGGGATGCGTGTCTGCTTCATCGCTTTCCCGATGTCAAACTTGTTTACTTCGTGGTCTTTCGTCGTGTCTATGCTCATGTGCGTTCTCCTTTCATGCGTTCAATTATTGCGAGGTAGGGGAGGCCGCTGGTGCCTCCGGTCTTGATCTCCCAGTCCGGGTGCAGCTGCGCTGCGTTGGCGCTGGCCATTCCCGGGGTGTCCCAGAACCAGCCATATGCCTTTACCGGGACGCTGGTTCCGCGTCCTCCTCTCATCCACTCCTCGCGGGCTTCCTTCCAAAACTGCCAGGGTACTGCGAAGAAGCGCTGGAGCTTGAAGCTCACCAGGACGATTCCGATCGCCTCCGGGTGCTTGCAGAAGTCGTCCATGTAGTCCGCCTGGTGCGGCTCTACCCGGGAGAATTGGATTCGATCGCTCTCGGTATGCTTTGCTTCGATCGCTACCGGTGTCCCTTTGTATCTCCCCAGGTAGTCCACGCAGCTCTTGCGTTCTACCTTGGCGTTTACCACTCTGCCGGTTCCGTCCCTTAAGGGTATAAATTCGGTCGGTACCTTGTGAACGCATGCGGTTCCGTCCGCTTGGTATCTTGCGTGTACGAATTCGAGGAATTCTTCGAACGGCTGTCCTCGATTGGCGTGGCTCCTCATTGCGCTTCTCCTCTGAACATGCCCGCCTTCTTTGCGGCGTCCAGCTCTCTGTTGAGCTGCAGGATCGTTCCGTTCCCGATCCGGTTCCCGGTGCCTATCCTTCCGGTTAAATATTCGATGAAGTCTTTCACGCATGCTGCGCCGTCTGCAGCTGCCTCTTTCGTCTTCTCCATTTGTGCCTCTGCGAGCTTCGCTCCTTCCTCCATGCCTCTCCCGTATGTCCTGTCCACGAATTCGCAAAGCTGCGCGTCTGTCATTTTTCTTATTTTGATTGCTCTCTCGTGCATTTTCTTCTCCTCATCAGTCATTCTGCAGTTCCGCTTCTTGGCCATGATGTTCTCCTTTCTTCTTCTTACTGAGTGCGTGCCTGGTCGTTGTGATCCTGGCTATCAGTATTCCGGTTTTAGTAAACTCCGGGTTTTCGCTCCTGAGTTCCATTCTTGTAAGCTGCAGGGATTCCGCCATCGTTATTAGCGCTATGTTCTCTATGTCGACGTTGGTCCTGTCTCCGTCGAGGAAGGTTAAAACGTGGCCTTCCGGCACCTTGCCGTTCTTTTCCTCCCAGACGAGGATGTGCTTTTGCCTCCACTTGTTCGGCTCTGCTATCTTCTTCCACAGGTATCCGTCGCCTTTGATGACCTCTGTGCCTACCGGCATTTTGTTGTGTGAAGCCTGGCCTTTCTTGAACCATCCCTTTTCGCTTCCTGGCGCCGAGTATCCGGTTTTGCCTTTGTTCGGCGGGACGTGTCCTTTTTTGAAGTATCCGGTCAGGCCGCTGCTGATGTCGTTGTTGCCGTAGAATGATTTCATCTGTTCTTGGGTATAATCAGTCCTGAAGGTTTTATTTAGTAGCTCCGCCATCTCCTTGGGTCCTGTTCCCTTATGGTTGTCTCGTATGAAATCTCGCACCTTTTTCGGGTATAGCTTTGTTGGTCCTCCGGCGGGAAGTCCGACGGGAGTTCCGCTCTTGAGCTTGTGGTTTCCTTTGTATGACTTCATTTTCCCTTCGGTGAATAAAGGTCCGAATTTTTCGTTAACGAGTGTCGTCAGCTCCGCGGTGGTTCTCCCTTTGACGTTCTCGGCTATGAATTCGTGAATTTCCTTCGGGTACCGTCTCATGCCTTCGCCTCCAACATTGGCGGCAGTTTATCTTTTGGAGTGTCTATCCCGTATTCGTTGAGGTGCTTCATGGTCTTAAGGGCCAGCTCTCCGTTTTGAATTATTGTCGCGGCTACCGATGTTACTGCCTGGCTCCGCGTTATCTCCTTCTTGAGCTGTTCCTCCGTCATGTCGTCGTCTATAAGCCGCTCTATTGTCTCAAAAAGGTAATTGTTTAAGTCTGTTAATGTGTTCTTCATGCTACCTCCCTCTCCAGCTCTCCCAGAACATTTCCAGGTATTCGCTCATCTCCTTCAGCCGGTCTATTGTTTTCTCGGCGTTGTGGCTGTCTCCGCCCGGGGTCATTCTCTTTATCAGCTCCTCGGTGCCGTAGTTGGTCGTTACGATCGTGGGCATGTATGCCTCGTACCGTGCGTTTATGATTGCGTATATCCGGGTGATTCCCCATTCGGTCGGCTGCTCGCTGCCTATGTCGTCAATGATCAGCAGGGGAATGTCTTCGTAAATTTTCATTATCTCGGCTTCGCTGACCGTGTCTGTGCTGTCGTAGCTCTGCTTGATCCGCGCCAGCAGGTCAATCATGGTCATTGCTATCACCGGCACTCCTGTGTTTATAAGCTGGTTCGCGATCGCCGTCGATAGGTGGGTCTTGCCTGTGCCGTAGCTGCCTATCATCAGCAGCCCGTTCCTCTCGATTGTCGGGGGCATTACCACGCCTCTCTCGTCCTTATGTGGTAGCCGGTCGTGAAATGTGTCGGCGTATCTCTTGGCCACGTTGTATGCCTTCCGGTTCTCGTTGTTAACTATGAATTTTTCAAAGGTCCGGTTGCGAAACCTGCCGCGTATTCCGCTTTCTTTGAAAAGCCTATTTACCTTGGCCTGCATCCTTGCGTCCGCTTCTCGGCGCTCCTGGGCGATTCGTTCCGCCTCCTTCCTGGCGTCTTCCTTCGCCCAGTAGTCTTTTGCCTTCTTGCAGCTGCAGCGGTCCGGGTCTATCATCCAGATCATGACTTCGCCTTTGTTCCGAAAGTTTAGAATGCCTTTGTAGTAAAGTGCGGCTCCGCAGAATTCGCATGTTGCCGGGTCCGGAGCTTCGGCTCCTCCGTATTTCGCAGCGTCCCGGGAGCTGACTTCGAATTCGTTCTTCTTTTCTGCTTCAGCTGCCGTCTGGGTCGTCCGGTTCTCCTGCGAGTTTGAAGCCGGGCGCTGCTGCGCCAGCTCTCCACGACTTAGTGCCGGTGGGTTCTTGATTATTTGGTTGATTACTGCTCCGATATTCTCCACTCGTGCTCACCTCCTTGATCTCGTCGTCCCAGCGGCCTTGGTTTATCCATGTTGATGGGTTTGGTATGTACCTGCCGTTCTCTCGTTGCCACTGGTCCGTTGTTCTTGCTCTGCCTACGGCGGCCATGATTTTGTCGAATAAGTCCGTGTTTACCTTAGCGTTCTTCCATGCTTTTTGCGCCGCCTTCTTGCCGACCTTCTTCGGGTAAGCAGCCCAGAAAAGGTCAAATCGTTTCTGGCTGGTCGTTTTTGCCTCCTTCGGCTCGTCCTCCGGCTCCTCCGTGGCGCATGCTTGCGCTTGACCGGGTGGAAGGTTACCAGTAGAAGGTGATAGGTTACCAGTAATAGGCGGGGCTTGCCCGGTGCTTGTCTGGTGCTTATCCGATACTTGCCCGGTGCTTGTATCAGGCTCGCCGTCTTCTTCGTCTTCTTCCTCGTAGTCCTCTCCGTAAACTCTGTATGTCGGCTCCTCCGGTGGCGGCGGTATTTCACTCGCTTTTTCCTTGACGTGCGGGTTCTGGTGCTTGCCGAAGTTGATCACCTGGATGTAGTCCTTGTCCTGCGTCGCGTATCGGATTATAAAGCCGGTGTCGTGCAGTGACTGCAGCATGCCGCTCACTTCGTCCGTGCTCACGTCGTCGTAACCGAGAAGCTCTTTTTTTATCCGTTTCGGCCTGTCTTCCAGCCGTCCTTCGCGGTCTGCGATTCCCCAAAGTCCTATGAACAGAAGGCGGGTAAGGGGCGGAAGGTCGCCGAGTATCTCGTTGTCAAAAAAGCTTGGTTTAATGCTCCTTGTTCTTGCCATGTATTTCACCTCCTGTTAGCAAACGTAGACCTCCGCTCCGGTCGCCCTTCGTACTTCCTCCCTGAAATGTTCCGCGTCGCTGTTGTTGTCGGAAAGGTGGAGGAGGTATATCTGCCTGACGTCGGTCAGGTCGTTCGCTTTTAGCATTTCGATAAAGTGTTCTAAGCTCATGTGGCTCTTTACTAATCTCGGTACCAGTTCTATGGGGACGTATCCGGCCTCTATGCTTTTAAGCAGCGCCTCCTTGCTGTAGTTGCACTCCGCCATGATGTAGGTCAGGCGGTCGAACCGGTACTTGATGTAGTAGGTGTCTGTAAAATAAAGCAGCCGTTCTCCGTTGGCCGTGCTCTCCAATAAAAAGCCCAGCGGCTCCGGGGCGTCATGCTGAACGTCGAAGGGCAGCACTTTGAATGTTCCTATGGTTATGCTCTCCAGCGCTTTTACCGTCTGTATGCGGTGCCCTGTGAGGCCACACGCTTCGATTGTGCCCGCGCTGGTGTATATGTCTACTCCGAGCCTTGCCAGCCCTTCTGCGGCCTTACTGTGGTCTTTGTGGGCGTGCGTGATCAAACAGCCATCTATCTCGCGCACTCTGAAACCACAGGCGACTTGTATCTCCCGCAGGGGTATCCCCGCGTCCAGCAGCAGGGTCGTCTTCTCGTCGCTTACGAGGTAGGCGTTTCCGCTGCTGCCGGATGCGAATACTTTTATGTCCATTAAAACGTCGGCGGTGCGAGTTCTATCTGCTCCGCTTTGGCTGTGTTAGCGGGCGCCTGCTTGTTCTTTACCTGCGTTGTGGTCGGAGCTTCGTCCGTGAAGTCGATAACCTCTCCGGTGCTCATATCTACGGTTCTTTCGGGCAGCTGCGCCGGTTGTGGTGTGTCGATCAGGATGGTGTTGGCGTTGCCGTCGATTTCGTTTTGAGCTTCAATCTCTGCGTAGCGCGCTTCTCTGAGCTTCGCGTACTGGTAGGCGTCGTCTATCTTCTTCGGGTCGCGGGGTAGGTGCTTGGCGCTGAATGCTTCGCGAATAAGCGTCTTGCGTACCATCTCGTCCAGCCAGCCTTCGACTTCGACCTCCTGCCATTTGCCGTCTATCTTTTCCTTCTTCTTGCCTCCCCAGAAGTTTGCGCTGGCGTACTGTGGCTTGCGCTTCTCGACGTCCTTCATCGACATGATGATGAGCTCGTTCTTGGTCGGGTCCGCAAACTCGAGGTATGCGAAGCCGCCGACTATGGTCCCTCTGTCAAAGGCGTTTGTTATCTCGAATTCGTAGCTCTCCACGCGGGTCTCTTTGCCCTTTTTGATGGGGCGGAAGTTGTCGCTGCTGTAGACTACTTCGACCGTTACCGCCGTCGGCACCTCGACTGCGTATTTCTCCGCAATGTAGCGGATTCCGTTGTAGCCCTCCATCAGGGTGACGTCGTAGTGGTTCTTCTTGTTGTTCTTGAAGGGGATCGGGAAGAGCATGTTGTCCTGCATCATGTCCAGTCCCATTCTGGCGTAGTGCACCAGGTCGAGGGCGAGGTCGTTCAAGTTGACCGTGTTCCAATTGACCGGCAGGTCGTTGTCCCATTTGTGGTCGCTGTTGCTGGCGTTCTTGCGCAGCCGCTCGTCCTCCGCTGCTTTCAGCGCCCTGTCTATGACGATGAAGTATCCTTGTATCAGCTGCCTCTGGTAGTCTGTTACCTGCAGCGCTCCGGCCACGTTGCTTCCGAATTCGCGGAGTACGTGGTTGGTGAATTTCTCGCTCATGGCGAGGCTCTGGTTCTGATCCGTCTTTGCTATCTCGTTGTCTTTTGCTGGCGTGGTTGTCGCCGGTTTCTGTGTTGTTGCCATCTTATTTGACCTCCTTGTTTTTAAAGTTTATCTTCACGTCCATGGGTACGAAGTTCGCCTGAACGTGTTCTGCGTTTCGTTTTGTCTCCGGGGTGCTCTGTTCGAGCTTGTCCGCTATGTGGCGGAGCATTACCACCACCAGGGCGGTGTCGTCTGTCGGAAATGGTGTTATTGCCGTCTGGATTCTGTTGAAGTAGAATGTCTCGGCCTTCAGCATTTCGTCCCTGCTTTCCATGATCTTGCCTTCTTTGGCCAGGGTCACGATTTTGCGAAGGTATGAGCTGTACGGCTTGTTTCTCTTGAACGGGTTTTTCCTCATGGTTTCTCCTCCTTAAACTCCGAGTTCCATCCGGAGCTGCTTGTCCGGCTCTGAAACTACCAGCCTGATTACCTGGGTGTCCATCTGCAGAAGCCTTGTCACGCCCTCTGCGTTGTCAATAAAGACCGGCATTTCAATGTTCCAGTGGTGCGAAAGCGTGTTAATGATTTCAAGTCCGGCGTTGATCCTGCCTGCGTTGTTCGCAAAGGTGAAGGGTACCAGGTTGCCGTCCTCTGACGGGATCATGACCTCGCAGTCTTCCTTGATGCCTCCGTTGATCTGCTCTTGGAAAAGTCGGAAGCGCACGTTCTTGAATTTGCCGTTGATCCTCTCGGTTAGCATGCTGACCTTGGTCTTGGTGAAAAGTTCGCAAAGGTAGACGCCGTGTTCCAGGTTCTCGTATTTCTCCGCCAGCGACTTCTCGCTGCGCTTCAGCTCCTCGATGCGCTCCTTTTGGCCTTCTGCTATCCGCAGCCTTGACTTGAGTTCCTTCTGCTCCTCTGCCTTCGCAAACAGGGCGTGTATTTCGTCCGTAAGCCCTGAAACTTCCGCGGAGGTAGTTTTGCCTGCCTCTTGCTCCTCCGCCCTATACGCGTCAATCTGGGCGGTCACGCGGCGGTATTCTTCGGTCTGCTCGAATGGCGGGGGAGTTGTCAGCTGCCCCTGCAGGTCTTTTATCTTTTCTTCTGCTTCCTTCGCCTCTGCTTCGTATTTGGCAGCCTGGGCGTCATACTCGATGATGTCTTCCTGGGCCTCTGCGATCATGTTCTTGCTGGCCTCTTTGTTGCCTCTGGCGTTTATGGCCTCGAGGCGCTTGCTTTTCTTGATGTTGAAATCGTCGCGCAGCTTTTGGATGTTTTCCTCCGGCAGTCTCTGTTCGCAGGTCGGGCAGTTCTCCGCGCCTTCATTCCAGCGCTCCGCCTGGATTTCCGTGTATTCTTCCAGCAGCTGCTCTCTAAGCTCTGTCATCCTGGCCAGGTCTCTTTTCCTGCGGTCGCTGTTGTTCCTGGCGTCCCTGGCGCTGTTTATGGCGCCGATCGACTGGGTCTTGATGTTGTTTATTTCGTTTAGGATGCTGCTGTTGGCCTTGCTGTTTTGCTCTGCGTAGTCCGCCCGCAGTTCTGCGAGCTTGGCTTGGGCTTCGCTTATCCTTGCCCTGACGTCTGCCGTGTTGCTGTCTCCGGCGAGGATGCGTGCCTTCTTTTGTTCCAATGCTTCTCTTTCGGCGTTAATGGCCGCGATGTTCTTGTCTATCTGTTCCGGGTCGATGCCGGTCGTGTCCGGTATGGCTCTGGTGGCTTCGTCTATCCTTCCGGGTATGGCTTGTATCTGTTTGTTGATGTCTGTCTTCGTGACTTGGGCTATCTTCTTGTAGTCCTCCACGCTGTAGCGCTGGATCGTCGAGCCCGGCATCTGCAGGAAGGTCGGCAGCTCTTTAAGCTCCGGGGTGCTGCTGATTACTGCGTCGTCGTCTATGTCTCCGCAAATCTCGAGCAGGATTGTTCTCCTGGCGTCCCATGGCAGCTGCTCCGGGAAGTAGTCGGGCATGGTCAGCATCTTCATCTTTTCTTCTGATCCGCAAAAGGCGATCAGGGTTAGTTTGAAGTCCTTCTCCTTTGTTGGCACTCCGTCTACGTAGTAGTCCACGCTGTGGCCGTCGAATTCTTCCGTGGCCGAGCCGCGCTTCTTTTTGTAGTTCTCGTGGTAAACCTTCCGGAGCGTTATGTTCCTTCCTCCGATGTCAAATTCAGCCTCTGCTGCGTGGTCCAGGTAGTGAACGTCTCCGTCTATCCCTTTGGTCTTCGGGGTGAAATTCTTCGCGTTGGTGCTGGCCTTGTCAAAAAGGAGCCAAGTCAGCGCGTTGAATACTGTCGTTTTTCCGGTGGCGTTGTCGCCGTAAATGCTGGCGCTCTGCCCGTTGAGCTTGAATTCTGCGCTCTGTATTCCTTGAAAGTTTTCAAGTTTAAGCCTGTTTAGCTTCATGTGATTTCCTCCTTTACTCCGCTGCGGCATTGACTTTGCTGCCGTGTGCGGTGTATAATTCTGGTAAGATGATTTGAGTCGTTGCCGAAAGGCGGCGGCTCTTTTCTTGTGTGTACCTGGAGAATTCTTCCGCGCTGATTGCCTCCTCTACCAGTTTTCCGAGGTAGTATGGATTAGTGCGTTCTCCGTTTGAGTCTCCCTCCCTCTCGATGATGAAGGCCAGCTTCCTTGTTGCCTGCAGCAGCGCCTTCTCCCATTCCGGCTTTGTGATCCTTCTGCCGAGGTAGTGCTCCGCCTCACCTTTGACCTCCGTCAGGTATGCTTTCGCTTGCTCTGTACTCATGCTGCTTGGTTCCTCCTTCCTTTAGGGCTGTGTATTCCTTCCTGGCTGTCCATCCGCTCCAAACCAGCAGGACGATCAAGGGTAAAATGAAAATCTCGCCGCCCGGTGCTCCTGTCCTGGCTTCCAAGGTCTTTAGTCCTTCGATGCAAAGCATGACGGTCATGTATGCGGTGAAAACAAGGAGGCCGAGCCTGATTCCTACTGTCATCGCCCTTGCAGTCTTCCTGCGCTTGCGCTTCCTCTGGTTTTTCATCACTCCGCCTCCTTATAATTTTTTCCTTCGCACCACATGGTGTCTGGTGTTGCTTTGAAGTCCTGCATTACCTTGCGGTTGTCTGGGCTTGCGCTGCAGGTGTATATTCCGTCGCCCTGTGGGGTAAAATGTGCGCAAAGCTCACACTTGGCTCTGCTCTTTCCTATGATGGTCTTTGCTCTGTCTTTGAATGGTGCGATCTCTGCCTCGGGTACGTCTACGAATGTCACCACGCCCTTGGCCACGCCTCTGTCTGTGTCAATGTCTACGGTGTCGCCTACTTCTACCGGTTCCGGTGTGAAGTATGTATAGTCGCGCCCGGTTGCTTGTCCGCCTTTCAAAAACTTAACCTTGATAATGTTTGTCATCTCGTTCTCCTTTCAATTGCGGCTGTTACCGCGTCCTTTTCGCTTGTGGCTCCGATGTGGTAGAAGGTGTCGAATTTCAGCTTCTCTCCGTTGATGCCGTCGTATTGCCCTTCGCTGTCCTTGTAAACGATCGGCAGCTTGTAGATCCCTTCGCCGATCTCGTGGGCTATGTCGGCAATGACGGCCTCGATGTTGTTCGTCACGCTCATGCCTCCGAGGTTCAAGTCCTCGATGACCAGCGCCTGCTGTCCGTTGATCTTGCTGATGTGGTAGGTGTAGTCGCTCCGGTTGGCTGATCCTTCCGCTCGCTCCTTCCGAATTCCGGCCTTGATTTTGCTCCAGCATTCAGGGCCGTATCCGTGTTCTACGCTTCTTGGGTCTTTCAGTGGTCTCCCGCACTTTGCGCAGTTTGTCATGGTTGTCCCTCCTTTCTTTGTTGGTTGGCGGTCTTTAGTCGCCGTCTGTTTCCTCCAGCAGCTCCGCTCTCCTTTGAATGATGTATCTGCTGTATGAGCTGCTTGTGTTGCCTCTTGATACGTAGTCTCGGGCGCCTCTTTCGCCCATGTTGTAAGCCATCAGGATTCTGTGTGGGTCTTCGTACTTTCGTGTAAGGTCTGAAAGCATGTAGACTCCGCTTAAAATACTTTGCTCCGGGTCGAGGAAGTCTGTTATTCCGAGCTTCTCTCTTAGCCATTCGTGGTTGACTTTGTTGATCTGCATGATTCCGTAGTCTCCCGTCTTGCTTATGACTCCCGCTTTGTATTCGCTCTCCCTGTTCATGAGTGCCAGCACCATCTCGTAGTCGACTCCGTATTCCTCGCAAAGGGTGAAGGTGTATTCCTGCAGCTCCTCTGTCAGGGGTATGTCGTAAATCCTCGCTGTCGGTGTTTCTTCTTCCGGTTCCGGCTCTGGTTCCGGCGCCTGCGTCGGCGTCAGTATAAGGGTCGGTTTCTTTATTTTCGCTGTCGTCAGGTTTATACTTGGTGGCTCCGGGGTTTCTGTGGCCGTGCTGTACGTCGGCTGCCGGTCCGGGGTCTCTGTTCCGTCTGCATGGTTGTTCAATGCCTGGGCTGCTATGCTGATCGCTACGATGGTGAGTGCCAGTGCTGCGGTCTTGCTGAATGCAAACCTGCGGAGCCTTTTCTTTAGCAGTAAACTCTTTCGAACAGATACCTTTGTGAAACTCTCCCGGCGGTCGTGATCTTGCCTTGCTGCTCCAGCTCCTTGTTCAGCTCTCGCATGATCTTGTATGCGCGTGATTCGCTGACTCCCAGCAGCTTCGCGACTTCGTCTACTTTCATAAACTTCGGCTGCTCTTGCAGCGTTTCTGGTCGGCTCATTGCGTCCTCCTTTTACATGTGTTTTTCTATCCATATTCTCGTCTCCGTTGCGGCCTCGCTGATCTTTTGGAGTGAAGCGAGGATTTTTTCAATCTCCGGCTTTTCCTCCTCTGTGATGATGCCGTCTTCGACCACCTTTATAAGCGTCTGCGGGATGTAGTCCGCGTCGTTTAGTGCTGAAAGTATTTTGATGGTCAGCCTGTCCAGTCTGAGGAGCTCCGCCGGTGCTATGGTCTTTATCCCAAGCGGGCAAAGTCGGGAACAGTAGTGGTTGTTCAGCTCCGGCGCGTTGTATACGTCGCTCATCATCAGGACTTCCTCCGGGTAAGGGTTAAGGCTTCCGAGCTCTATTCGTGCCAGTCTTGTTCTGTCTATGCCGAGCTCCTCTGATGCTCCCTCTCTGCTGTTTAAGTTGTCATTGAACGATGCGGCCTGCTTTCGTGCGATACAAAATACGTTATTGGCCGCTATCGTGGGGTTTTTGGGCATGTATTATTCGCCTCCTTTATCCTAAAATTAAAGTGTGAGAAGTTCTCACTGGTGTGGTTCCTCTGCCTCGCTGTTCTCGGAAATTGAGAAGCTCTCGGCAAAAAAATTTGCGGGGCTTATCTCATATCCGGTCAAGCAAAGCTCGACGAGTTCGTCAGCTGTGAGTCGGATTCCGCCAGTTTCGATAGCGCTTATGCGCTGAACGGTCTTTCCCGTCTTCTTGGCTATGTGTGTCTGGGTAATTCCTCTGGCTTCGCGGTACTCACGTAGCTGCTGGTAAACCGGTTTCATGGGCTTGTCCTCCTTTCGTTGTTCTCGTTTTCCGAGAAGCGCAAGTTCATTATAAATCTTGGTTTCCGAGAAGTCAATAGGTAATTCCGTTTTTCCGAGAATAATCTTCTCATTTTACGGGAATGTTATATAATGGTGTACTGGAGGTGAATATGGATGCTCAGTTTTGGGGAACGGCTCCGGCTTGCTCGCGAAAGAAAAGATATGACGCAGCTGGATGTCTATCGCGCTATCGGTTTAAATAACAAATCCCTTTCTCGGTATGAAAACGGGGTTACTGCTCCTGATCCCGATACGGTTCGGGACCTGATCCGTCTTTACGACGTTTCCTCTGACTTCATCCTTGGCTTGTCTGATGATATGGGTTCTGCCTATCCTCCTTCGGGTAGCAGCGTAACTCCGCCAAAGGTGAGCGAGGACGCCGAGCTGCTTGAACGCTTGTCTTCGCTTCCTCCGGAGGAAAAAGCGAAAGCGAGCGAATATGTGGATATGTTAAAAACTCTCTCCGAGGTCAAGTCTTCGGATGGATGTGTTGATTTCAAAAGGAAAGCCTAAAACGCGAGCTGCGTCGCTGGTTTATCTTTTGGGATTAGTGGAGGTGTACTTATGGTTATTAAATGCTCTTGCGGGCACTCTTTCGATGCCGTCGTGGACGTTGCGTCTCCGGAGGTTGTCGTTCGGTGTCCTGCGTGTGGCCAGGAGCTTCGGGTCCGCAATCGTAAGGCTGCGGTTGCGGCGATGTCGCCGTCCGATGTTGTGGCCGCAAAAGTGAAGCGCTGCGAGATTGTCTCCGGCGTTCTATGGCTCCTGATCGGAGCCGTGCAGATCTTCTTCGTGTATACTGCCGCCGCCGGTGTGTGGAACGTAATTAATGCGATTATCCGACTCCGCTCGGTGGGGAATATATACGCTGGCAATCCGGAGGTCGTCCCTTGGTATGAGGGTCGGCGTACTTCCTTGATTATCTTTGCAGTCGTTAATCTCGTTCTTGGTGGCGTCCTGGGCGTCGCTCTCGTGGCTTTCGACTGGTGGGTGAGGGATTATGTCCTAAATAATAAAACCGCCTTTGTGGGTGATTCTGTGGCCTCTGGCGCCAAATAAAAAAGGCGCCACTATGGGCGCAGAAAGGAGGGGCTATGCCTGTCTCGAAGTACAAAACAAAGCGCGGCGCTGTCAAGTGGATGGCGTCTTTTTGGTATACGGACTGGACCGGGGCCAGGCGCAAAAAGAAAAAGGAAGGGTTCGACAAAAGGTCGGACGCGCAGGCGTTCGAGCGTGAGTTCCTCCTGAAAAATAGCCGCAGCTGCGACATGTCTTTCGCTTCCCTGGTTCAGCTCTACCGAGCCGATGCCGTGCACCGGGTCCGGGTCGGAACGCGGGGGACTCAAGATTCAATTATTGATAAATGGCTGCTGCCTTATTTCGGCGAGCTTCAGGTGAACGAAATCGACGCCGTGGCTATTCGTAATTGGCAGAACGGCGTCATGTCTGCCGTCAATCCTCGGACTGGCCGCAAGTATGCGGAAACCTACATACGCACTATCAACAGCCGCCTGTCTGCGATCTTCAATTATGCGGTTATGTTTTATAACCTGAATAAAAATCCTTGCTTGCCTGCGGGCTTCATGGGGAAGAAGAAGGCCGGGAAGATGAAGTTCTGGACGCTGGCCGAGTTCTCCGCTGCCATTCCATTGGTTACGAAGCGCGGCTTCAGCGTGGCGATCATGCTGCTCTATTGGGGTGGCCTTCGTGTCGGGGAGTGCCTGGCTCTTACTCCGGCGGATGTTCTTTCGTCTAAAGCTGTACGAATTGAAAAAACGCACCATCGTCGGGAAGGGGTCGATACTGCCGGTCCTCCAAAGACCGAGAACAGCTTCCGGGACGTCGCTATCCCTGGTTTCGTCTATGATGAGCTGGTGGCCTATATCAATGCCCTTTATGATATCGGTGCCGGTGACCGGGTATTTTATTTCACTCACGGAACGCTGAACCGGGAGCTTGACCGGATTGCTGAAGCTGCCGGGGTGAAGCGTATCCGGGTTCATGATCTCCGGCACTCTCACGCTGCGCTCCTGGTTGAGCTTGGTTATTCGATTGTGGCCGTGGCCGAGCGCCTGGGCGATACGGTGAAGGTGGCCATGGAGACCTATTCCCATTTGTACCCGGATAAAATGGGCACGCTCGTCGAGGACCTGGAGCGGCATGCAAAAGGCGAAGGCGAGCCTGTTTCTCCTTCCTCCGCTGATGATCTGTCCAGGCTAATGAATGAGCTTGAAAAAATGGAAAAAGCGCCCGAAAAATAATAATCGGTACGCTTCCGGTACGCTTTTATAAAAAAGAAAGCCACAAACCCGCATAATCACTGGGTTTGTGGCTTTTATCTCGTTACTCCCACTCAATAGTTCCAGGAGGCTTATTGGTAATGTCGTAAACTATTCTAGTGATACCTTCAACTTCACTGGTTATTCTTTGAGAGATTTTAGATAAAACTTCATGAGGTATATGCATATAGCTTGCATTCATAAAATCCACAGTCTCAACAGCTCTTAAGGCTAGTACATAACCATAGGACCTTTTGCCCTTGTAGGCTCCTACTGTTCTAGTATTTGTTAAGGCTGCAAAATATTGATCAGGCTTCTTTGGTAGTTTCCCTATTTCTTCTCTTAAGATAAAGTCAGCTTCTTTAAGCATATTTAATCTTTCTTGGGTAATTTCTCCAATAATCCTAATAGCTAAACCAGGGCCTGGGAAGGGTTGTCTTTGGGTAATATAATCAGGAAGACCTAACAATTTGCCAACTTCTCTAACTTGGTCTTTGTACAGACTTCTTAAGGGTTCTACAAGGCCTACAAAGTCCATAGTCTCAGGTAGTCCCCCTACATTATGGTGACTTTTTATAGTAGAGTTTTTATCCTTACCCGACTCTATAACATCTGGCAAAATTGTGCCTTGAGCTAGAAAACCAATCTTTCCTAGCTTTCTTGCCTCTTCATCAAAGACCTCAATGAATTCATTCCCTATAATCTTTCTCTTTTGTTCTGGGTCTGTAACTCCTTTTAGTTTATCTAAAAATCTTTTGGAAGCATCAACGGCTATTAGCTTTAGGTCTCTATTTGAAAAGGTCTCAACAACCTCTTGGGTTTCATTTTTTCTCATAAAGCCATGGTCAACATAGATACAAACCAATTGACCTGGTATTGCTTTAGATATTAAGGCAGCACAAACAGCTGAGTCCACTCCACCAGAAAGACCTAAGAGGACTTGTTTATCTCCAACTTGCTCTTTTATTTCTTTTATTTGATTTACTATAAATTTTTCCATAACAAAACTCTCCTTGTGCATATATTATACAGCAATTGAACAAAAGGAGAGTTATTTTTCTTATCCCTATTTCTTTAAAAGTCCTGACAAGCCCTTGAAAAACTCACCATTTAACATGGTAACCAGAGCTTCTACCTTGCTATGAGGTATCATAGCGGTCATAAGGCTAAGAGACCTTAAGGGCATATGATAAACCATTTTATCTAACATTAGGCCTATACCATCTTCACCTTCAGTCATACTTTTAGCTTGCTTGTTAACCTGCTTCATGGCAATAGCCACCATTATTTTACCCAATTTTGAAGATTGGATATCCTGAATTGTAGAATTAACAGTAAAGGGACGAAGTCTAGGCTCTTGTGGAATTTCTCTTCCATAAAGAGCGCTAAAGTGGTCTTGGGGGAAATTTCCATCTGCAGGAAGTTTGTAGTATGAAGGGGCCTTGTGTCTAAGGTCCAAAATGGGAACTTGTTTTTCATTTTCAATGGATATTTCTTGAGATAAACGAATATCTTGAGATGAAGCAGCTACAAGTATTTCATAGCTTCCACTTTCTACATACCAATCATTAATTCTAGTATTGAAATATGAAAAGGCCCTAGGGTCTAGCTCAAGACTTACGGTCTTTTTCTCCTTGGCATCTAGGTCAACCTTAACAAAGTCTCTTAATTCTTTTATAGGTCTAAAGACTGGACCTTGAGGATTTTTAACATAGATCTGTACAACTTCCTTTGCTTTTATATCTGATGTATTTTCAATATCAAAACTTATAGATAAATTTTCATCTGCCTTTATGGATTTCTTGTTCAACTTTAAATTGGAATACTTAAAGTTTGCATAGGATAAACCAAAGCCAAAGGGAAAGGCTACTGGTTTTTCTGCCTTATCATAGTATCTATAGCCTACATAAATTGCTTCTCTGTATTGAACAATCTTTTTTTCTCCAGCAAAGTTGTGATAACTTGGATTATCTTCTAAGGCTAGAGGAAAAGTCTCAGCTAATTTACCAGATGGACTATGGTCTCCAAAGACCAAATCATATATGGCTCCCCCATTGTTTTGTCCTGTTAAATACATTAATAGAACTCCTTTAACAGAATCTAACCAAGGCATTAATACAGCACCACCACAATACAAGACAACCACAGTATTGGGATTTACAGCTGTTACGCTTTCAATAAGGGTGTTGTGGACTTTTGGAAGGTCCATGTGTTCTCTGTCAAAACCCTCTGATTCATAGGCATCAGGTAAGCCTACTAGCAGTAGAACCTTTTTTGCATTTTTAGCAGTTTCTACAGCCTGGTCAATAAGGGCTTGGTCTAGAGTATCTTCTTTTAAGCTATAGCCTTTGGCATAGGAATAGTTAATACCTTTTTCCTTAAATTCATCTAATACTGTAGTAAGTTTATGGGGTACAACATGGGAGCTTCCAGCCCCTTGATAACGAGGCTTTTCAGCAAATTCTCCAATAACTGCTATATCATCCTTTTTATCAAAGGGTAATATATTATCATTTTTCAAAAGCACAGCACTTTCTCTGGCTATTCTTCTAGCTAGGTCGTTGTGCTTATCTACATCATAAGTATAGTCTTCCTTTCTAGCATCAGCACCTGCTAAAACTAGGGCTAAAATTCTGGTAGCACTGGCATCTAGGGTTTCTTTTGTCAAAATCCTACTGTTTACAGCATGTTCTATGGATTCATCCCACTCATCACCAGCATAGGGCATTTGTAAGTCTAATCCAGCCTCTAGACCTCTAACTCTTCTGTTTACAGCACCCCAGTCAGAAACTACAAAGCCCTTAAAGCCCCATTCATCTCTTAGAACATCTGTTAAGAAGGTCTTGTTTTCTGAACCAAATTCCCCATTAATCTTGTTATATGAACACATTACAGTCCAAGGTTGAGTATTTTTAACAACATCTTCAAAAGCAGCTAGGTAAATCTCTCTTAAGGTTCTTTGGTCAACTAGAGAATCCGAGACCATCCTTAGGGTCTCTTGATTGTTAGCTAGATAGTGTTTAAGGGAGGTACCAACATTCTTACTTTGAACACCTTGAACAAAGGACTGGGCTAGACTAGAGGTTAATTTAGGGTCCTCAGAGAAATATTCAAAATTTCTTCCACACAAAGGTGACCTCTTTATATTCACTCCAGGGCCTAGTAAAAGGGAAAGACCTTGGCCTAAACACTCTTCACCTAGTGCTTGACCTTCTTCAAAAATCAAATCTCTATCAAAGGAGCAAGCTGTGGCACAAGCTGGTGGAAAACAGGTAGCAGGATAGGATTCATTTATTCCTAAATGGTCTGCATCTTCTTTTTGTTTTCTTAAGCCATGAGGGCCATCTGACATCATTACAACAGGGACATCAGGTCTTCCTATGTCTTTTGTATACCAAAAACCAAAGCCTGAACAAAGTGAGGCTTTTTCCTTTACACTTAAACTATCAATTATCTCTTTTGCTTTTTTGTAATACTTTTCGTCAATAGCATAATTTTTCATAATAAGGCTCCTTTATTATAGTAAATATATAAAACACATTTGTGAATTTATGCTAAAAAGTGAACGAAATCGCAGATAAAGCATATGCTAAAAAGGCTAAAATGTCAATTGAGACCCCTATAAAAAGACATCAAAAAACCGCTTGTATAAGCGGTCTTTTAATATATTTAAAATAATACTATTCTTTTTCAGTTTCGTGCTCAACTTGTTCAAAATATTCATTAAAGAAAGCTTCTCTTTCTCTTTCTTGTTCTTTATTAGCTAGATAGAAGAGTGTAAAGGCTGGAATAAGGAAAGCTGCTCCGACTACAAACCATACCCACATTTGCCATCTTGCCATATATTTCTCAGTCATATATACAAGTCTCATGAAAATCTGAAAACTAGTTGTTCCAAAACCTATCGCAAACAGTGCAATAGCGACCTTCATTAGTCGTGAGCTTTTGCTCTTTTTGTCACCCATTAAAAAGTACCTCCTGAATGTTTTACCAACATATATTATACCATGAAAGTATACCATTTAGGTTTTTTCTTGTCAAACAAAAGTGGCCTTTAAATAATATTTGTTTATCTTGCATAATTAAATATATAAAAACTATTTAAAATTCTAAATACAAGATAAGCCTAGAACTTTTGCAGATAAGTTTTAATATCTTTTACACTTAAAATGTCAAAATGGAACAAGGAGGCCGCTAAAGCTCCTTGTGCTTTTGTCATGGTAAAGACCTTTAAATAGTCTTGTAAACTACCTGCTCCCCCAGAGGCTATTACCGGGATATTGACAGCTTTTGAAGCTTGCTTTGTTATTTCTAAATCATAGCCATTTTTAGTTCCATCTCCATCCATGGAGGTTAAAAGAATTTCCCCAGCTCCAAGGCTCTCACAAGTTTTTATCCATGAAAGTGCCTCTAAATCCGTTTTCTTCTGTCCTCCTTGGGTGTATACATAGTATTTGCCAGATTCTTCTTTTTTAACATCCACCGCTAAAACAATCTTATCTTTTCCAAAAGTTTCACTAGCAGCCCTTATGAGTTCAGGATTATTTATAGCTCCACTACCTATAGAAACCTTGGATACCCCAATATTAAGCAGCCTTTCAATATAGTCTAAACTGTCTACACCGCCTCCAACTGTCAAAGGAGTTGATATGCTTTTTACAATAGCTTCTATTAAGGATAAGGTTTCTTCTCTTTTTTCAGATTTGGCAGAAATATCTAGAAAGTATAGTTCATCAGCCCCTTGTTTATCATACTTTTTAGCCATTTCCAAAGGGTCTCCCGCTTCAACAATGTTTTCAAAGTTGACCCCTTTTACCACCTTCATATCCTTTATATCCATACACACAATTATTCTTCTTGCTTTATCTTTATGCTCAAACTCTTTAAACAAAGCCTTTAAATCAATTTTATCTTCATATATGGCTTTACCACTTATGACAGCATAGGCTTTAAGATTATTTACAGCCCTAATATCATCTATATCCTTAATACCACCAGAGGCTACAACATCTAAGCCACTTTCTTCAATCATCTTTTTTAGGGCCTTTAGATTGGGACCTTCCAAGGTTCCATCTTTAGATATATCTGTATAAACAATAGACTTTACTCCTAAGCTTTTCATAAAAAGAGTAGTTTCAAGGGCATCTTTATCTGTTGTATCTGTCCAGCCTTCAACAGACACCTTATCATTTAAGGCATCTATGCCAACAACTATTTTGTCTCCATATTTTTTTACAGCTTCTTTAACCAAGGTGGGATTTTTAATAGCAGCAGTTCCTAAAATTATTCTATCTACACCTGCAGCTACTAACTCGTCAATCCTTTCAAGGCTACGAATGCCTCCACCAGTTTGTACCAGAAGTCCGCTTTTTTCACATATTGATTTTATAATCTCAAGGTTTTCAGAATTACCACTTTTAGCCCCATCTAAATCCACTACATGAATATGGCTAGCTCCCGCTTTTTTAAAAGATATGGCTACCTCCAAGGGATCTTCAAAGTATTGGGTAACCTTGTCATAATCTCCCTTGTATAATCTGACACACTTTCCTTTTAAAATATCAATTGCAGGATATATTATCATTTTAACCTCTATCTCTTCTATCTTCTATATTATCCCTTTAGTAGAAGGAATCCCCTCTTCTTTTTGGTCAATGCTTACAGCTTCTCTTAAACTTCTTGCTAGGGCTTTAAAGATACTTTCTGCTACATGGTGACGATTTGAGCCATAGCGAACATTTATATGAATGTTTGCCCCCAGCCCATTGGCTAGAGCAAAAACAAACTCCTCTATATCTTCAAAAGCCATTTGACCTAACATCCCATAATCTATATGACAGTTATAGACAGCATAAGCCCTTCCCCCTAAATCTACACTAACCTCTGTTAGGGCTTCATCCATGGGAATAGAAGCAAAGCCAAATCTTTTAATACCTTTTTTATCTCCTAAGGCCTCTTTCATGGCTTGACCTAGAACAATACCTGTATCTTCTATAGTGTGGTGGCTGTCTACATGTAAGTCTCCATCTACTTTAAGGTCTAGGGCCATCAAAGAATGTCTAGAAAAGGATTCTAGCATGTGGTCAAAAAACCCTATCTTAGTAGAAATAGAGCTCTTTCCTTTTCCATCTAGGTTAATCTTTAAAGAAATATCTGTTTCCTTGGTTTTTCTTTTAAGTTCTGCTTTTCTCATCTTAAAATCTCCTTTGCAACCTCTATTAAGGCCTCCATGTCTTCTTTCTTTCCTATTGTAATACGGACATAGTCAGAAATATAGGAAAACTGACGTATAAGTATTCCCTCTTTTTTAAAGTCTTCATAGACCTTAAAAGAAGCAAGATCTTTAAATTTCACAAACAAGAAATTACTAGCTGAAGGTAAAACCTTGCAGCCCAATTCTTCTAAGGCTTTTTTTGTATATTCTCTTGTAGATATAATTTCTTTATTCAAAGCATCATAATATGCTTGGTCTTTTATAGCTTGTATACCTGCAACTTGGGCTAGTCTATCTAGAGGATAAGAGTTAAAGGAGTTTTTAACTAAATTTAATCCAAAAATCAATTCCTTATCCCCTACTGCATATCCTATTCTCATTCCAGCTAAGCTATATGATTTTGAAAAGGTTCTAACAACTAAAAGATTCTTGTATTCTTTAATGTATTTGGCCATAGACTCTTCTTGGGAAAAATCCATATAGGCTTCATCTATTAATATGAGACTATTTGAATTATTCTCTAGCAAGGCTAACAAATAATCCTTATCAAGAAGTTCACCTGTTGGTGCATTAGGGTTGGCAATAACTAGGCCAACTTTTTTCTCCATTAAAGCCTTCTTATCAATCTCATAATCATCTAGCATGTCTAGTTCATCAACCTGGCAATTATATAGCTTGGCATATACAGGATAAAAACTATAGGTAACCTTTGGATAAGCAATCTTTTTACCAGTATAAAAGGCATTAAAGGCAAAGGCCAAAGTTTCATCAGAGCCATTGGAGACAAATACATTATCTATATCAACGCCATGATGTGAGGCTAATACCTTTCTAAGTTCTAGACTTTCAGGGTCTGGATACAGTCTTAAATCCCCACCGGAATATTCCTTTATGGTAGTTATAACCTTATCTGAAGGTGGATAGGGATTTTCATTGGTATTAAGCTTAATATATTTTTTATCATTAAGTTGCTCTCCTGGTGTATAGGGGCTTAAGTCCTTTAAAATATCTGAATAGTATTTACTCATCATTTTCACCTTCAAACCTAATATCTAAAGCTCTAGCATGAGCTTCAAGTTCTTCTTGTCTAGCAAAATATGCAACATCCTTGTAAACCTTTTTCAAGGCCTCTTTACTGTATTCAATAACTGAGCTTTTTTTCATAAAATCATAAATCCCTAAAGGTGAAAAGAAACGGGCAGTACCTGCTGTAGGTAGGGTATGGTTGGGACCCGCAAAATAGTCTCCTACAGATTCAGGAGTATAAGATCCTACAAAAACAGCTCCAGCTTGGGTTATGAAGTCAGAATAGAAATCTGCATCCTTGGTCATAATCTCAGCATGCTCAGGGGCGCAATCGTTTAATAGGTCAATACATTCTGTGATGGTATCTCCTATATATATAGCTGAGTTGTTTCTAATGCTTTTAAGCACTATATCTTTTCTTTCCAACCGCTTACTTTGACTCATTATCTCAGCTTTAACCTTATCCACTAAACTTTCATCTGTGGTTAAAAAAGAAGCTACTGATAAAGGATCGTGTTCAGCTTGGCCTAGCATATCTGCCGCTATAAATTTGGGATTAGCTGTGTTGTCTCCAATTATCATAATCTCTGAAGGTCCTGCCACCATGTCTATACCACAATAGCCATAGGCCAGTTTTTTAGCATAAGATACATAAATATTTCCAGGGCCAGATATTTTATCCACCTTAGGGATAGTTTCTGTTCCAAAGGCCAAGGCAAATATAGCTTGAGCTCCTCCAACCTTATAAATCTTTGTCACATGGGCTTCATTGGCTGCTACTATTCTGGCATCATCTAAAGGAGGTGGTGAGCACATAATAATTTCTTTGACCCCTGCCACATAGGCAGGAACTGCATTCATAATAACAGAAGAAATTAAAGGAGCTGTTCCTCCAGGAATATATAGACCAGCGCTCTTTATGGGGGTTACCTTTTGTCCTATTTTAACTCCCTCTTCTTTTTCCCAAAGAAAGCTTTCTTCTTTTTGCTTTAAAGAGTAGGTTGCCACATTTATAATTGCCTTTTGAATAATCTTTAAAAGGTCCTTATCAATTCTTTCATAGGCTTGTTTTATTTCTTCTTTACTTACTAAAAGTTCATCAGCCTTTAGGTCAATCTTATCAAACTTTTTTGTGTAGTCTAAAATAGCTTGGTCCTTGTTTTTTCTTACATCCTTCATTATGGCTGTAACTGTATCAAAGACCTTTTCATTATCTAAAAAATTATCTTTTCTAACTCTATTTATAAATCCAACTTTATCTTTTTTAAATACAGGTATCATCTTCTAGCTCCTTTTTCAGTGCCTGTATTATATATGAAATCTTGTCGGTTTTCATATTCATAGAGACTTTATTCACTATTAAGTGGGCACTTATGTCACATATATCTTCTAGGACCACTAGGCCATTGGCCTTGAGGGTTTTACCACTTTCTACAATATCTACTATTAACTCGGATAAGTTACACAAGGGAGCCAGTTCAACAGAACCATTAAGCTTTATAATCTCCACCTTTTCAGACTTAACCTTTTCATAATAGTCCCCTGCAATCTTAGGATACTTGGTAGCAACTCTTTTGTTATCTATCTCATGGGTCTTGCCTAAATACTTGGGCTCTCCACATACGCACATTCTACAAGCTCCAAAGCCTAGGTTTAAAACATCATAAACATTTCTTCCCTCTTCTAAAAGAGTATCCTTGCCTACAACTCCAATATCTGCTGCTCCATATTCTACATAAACTGGAACATCTGCTGTTTTAACCAGATATATTCTCAACTTATTGTCTTCATCAATATGAATTAGTTTTCTTGTGTCCTTTTCTAAATCTAGACAGGGAATACCAGCCTTTCTAAAAAAACCCAAGGTTTGGTCTGCCAATCTTCCTTTTGGTAAAGCAATATTTAAATATTCCATTTTTCCCTCCATTCACTAAAGGTCATGGTAGACTCTACATCATCTTCATATACTAAGACTTGGTCTTTATCTAAGCATCTAACCAAGGTTTTTATTCTTCTTTCTTTAGCATAGTCCAATAGATTGTTTTTATCTGGCAGGATTTGTATGGGTCTATTTAAATCCCAAGAAGAAGACAGCTTTAAAACCTCTTTTTGCATGCTTGGGCTAAAAGAAATCACTATGGTCTTGTTCTTTTTTAAAAAGGGTCCTCTTTGTCTTTCTATAGCCATTAAGGCCATTTCTAAAGAAAGAGAAAAGCCTGTAGCCTGTAAGTCCTTTCCCATATTTTGGGCCAATTTATCGTACCTGCCCCCTGCCATAAAAGGAAAACCAATTTGATAAGTATTACCTGTAAAAATCATACCAGTGTAATAGCCTAATTTTTTAGTTAAAGAAAGGTCCACATTTACATAAGCTGATAGGTCCATTTGCTCTAAAACAAGAAATATATCTTTAAGATTTCTTAAAGCCTTCATAGACCTTGGATTTAAATCTTCTTTCATTAAATCTTCTACTAAGGATATATTGCCAAAGTATGAAGATATCTCTTTCATGTGTTTTGTTACCTTAGATTCTTCTTTATAGTTTTTTAAAAATTCATTTACAGAATAGCTATCTTTACTTTCAATTAAAACAGATAAATCTTCTCTTTCTTTTTTATCTAGACCCATTTCATCTGCTAGACCGTTGAAAAAATCTACTTGACCAATTTGCAAAGAAATATTTTCTAGCCCTATGGCCTTAGCAGATTCAATAGCTGTTTTTATAACTAAGGCGTCATAATAGCAGTCATCACCACCTAGGACTTCTACCCCACATTGGGTAAATTCCCTTTGCTTTCCTCCCCCATATTCATCTGCCCTAAAGCATTTGGAGATATAGAAAAGGTGGTAGGGCAACTCTTGATATCTGATTTTACTAGCAGCTACCCTACAAGCAGGTATAGTCATATCTGGCCTTAAGACCAAAAGGTCCCCGCTTTTATCCACTAGTTTAAAGATGTCTTTTTGACTAATGTTTTCATTGTCCCCATAATACATATCAAAAGACTCAAATACTGGGGTCTCGATTTCAGAAAACCCATAATTTATGAATAATTCTCTCAACCTTTTTTCTGAGTCTTTTTTAACAGCACAGGAAAGATCAATTATGTCACTCATGCCTTCTGGATTGTGGTATATCATATGTTTATCCTTTCACTTCACCACTCTAAAGCGATGAAGAGTTAATGTTTCTTTATAGTACACCCCAAAAAGCCATATGTCAAGAAAATAATCTTTCCTTTTTTCTTATACAACCTTAACTTTATGCTAAAGTCATTTCCTTTACTCTTTCTATAGCTTTTCTCAAAGCAGGTATAAAGAGGACCACCACAGTAAGGGCACCTTCTGCTAGGATATATGAATAGTTATATACCAAAGGATAGATACTTACTAAACTTTGGGGATAATTATCAGGTATCCAAGACATGTAAAAGAGGTAACCACCTAAGGAATGGAAAAAGCCTCTTGCCACAATGGCAAATAGATAGCCTAGAATAAGGCCATGTTTTTTATGCCTAAAAAGCCCAGATAAACCTAAGGCTGTAAAGGCAAAGATATAGTCAAAGCCTACCTGCCAAAAGTTAATTATGTAAGGGCCTTGCAAAAACTGTAAAAGACCATATGTAAAGGCCACCAAAAGCCCAGTTTTAGTTCCATACCAGTATCCCGCTAAAGCTATGAATAACATAGAAAAAAGGGTTACAGACCCTCCAAAGGGCATAGAAAAGAGTTTTAAATATGAGGCTACAAAGCCTACTGCTATGAGCATGGAAGAAAAGGCCAATTTTTTTGTATCAATTTTCTTTTCTTCTTTTTCTTTTTTTGATTTAAGTAAAAATATTAATCCAAAGGCTAAAAGGGCAATTAAAGCCACTGCCACATAGCCTAGAACAGTGAGATCATATTTCCCACCATTTTCACTTAAAAACACTTCCAATAATTTCTTCATAATAAAAAAACCTCCGTTTTTTTATATATGCGAAGGTAGATTTTCCATTGCTTCCTTTCGTCGGTGTTATCCGCATCAAGTTGTAAGGGTCAATTACTTTTCTCAGCCTTAAGGCTCCCCTAGCATATATATAATATATTATAGTTGCAAGCAACTACTGCTTATTCATTCTATACCATAGCCTTTATATGTCAAGGTCCATTTCTTTAGCTGTAGGCATAGACTCCATTGCTCCTAGACTCTTACAACAAATGGCACCAGCCTTATTTGCATAGGCTACTGCTTTTTTTAAAAGATTCTTATCATTAAATATATCTTCTACATCATCTCTTATGGATATCTGGTACAAAAAGGCCCCTATAAAGGCATCTCCTGCCCCAGTGGAGTCTATACAGTCTACCTTAATTGAAGGAATAATCTCATTAAAGTCTTTCATGTAAACCAAGGTACCTTTTTCAGAAAGAGTTATGAGAACCAAAGTTGTTCCTAAATCTACAAAAAACTGGCCAGCTTCATAAATATTATTCTTACCAGATAAAACAAATGCTTCTTCTTCAGATAACTTTATTAAATGACTTTTAGAAATATATTCATTGGCCCGATTTATAAATAAATCTGTGTCTTGTTTCCAAAAATCATACCTGTAATTGGCATCAAAGGATATCAACTTATTATTCTTTCTTGCATAGTCTAAAAGCAAATTATATGTTTCATGGGTTTTAGAGTCTAAAAGGCCAGTAGCTGCCCCAAAATGAAAGATTTCACAGTCTCTTAAAATATCCTCATTAATATCTTCATAGGCAATATAGCTGTGGGCTCCTTTTGCAAAGATAAAGTCTCTTTCTCCACTAGAGGTTAAAGACACAAAGGCAACTGTTGTAAAATGACTAGGATCTTTTTTGACCATAGATAAATCTATTCCATACTTTTCACATTCTTCTATTAGAAAATCACCAAAGGGGTCTTGGCCTACCCTTGAAGCTAAATAACCCTTGCCCCCTAATTTGCATAAAGCTGCAAGAGCATTAGGAGGAGCTCCTCCTGCTTTTTTAATAAAGGTATCACAGTCTTTCATGGAAACATCTGGTCTAGCCCCCATAAAATCTATTAATAATTCACCTGCTGCAAATACTTTTTTCATAAACTTATCTTATCCTATCTTATCCTTATACTTTTTCCCTTCTTATTATATAATAAAAAAAGATATTTACTCCCTAACTAGTAAAGGAAAAAGACATGCTTGACCTTAGATTTGCAAAAAAAGAAGATAAAGCCTTAATGAAAAAGATGTGGCAAGATATCTTTTCAGATAGCAAAGAATTTGTCGACTGGTTTTTTGAAGAAAGATTTTATCCCCCAAACTCAGTACTAGCCTTTAAGGACAACAATTTAGTATCTGCCCTTCACTCACTAGATATCCATGTAAATGTAAGAGGTGTTAATCTAAAGTCCACCTTCATATCAGGGGTTGCTACTTATCCTGAATATAGACGCCAAGGCTTTATGAATAAAATCTTTTCATATTATCTAGAAGAAATACAAAAGAAAAGCGTCTTCATCTCTTACCTTAAAGCTGACTATATTCCCACCTACTATGCCCTTGGCTACTACCCGGTTACAGACTCTGCCTATGTGAGTATGGAGAGAATAAAAAGAGAAATAGAAATAGAAGCAAATAATCTTAAAAAAGAAAATAAGAAGAAAAAAGACTATACAGTCTACTCTAAAAAAATAAAGGACCTAAGCCTTGAAGAGATAAAAGAATTAAGAAAAGTCTATGATAACTTTGCAAAGAACTTTAGCAACATTATTTTAAGAGATACTTTTGAATTTCAAAGAAAACTAAGAGACTATGGAGCAGACCAGGCAAAATGTATGATACAAAAAGAAAATGACATGATGCAAGCCTACTGTATATATTATGAAGAAGAAGATGTCTATGTAGAAGAATTTATATCCTCAAACCCTAAAGACACAAAAATCCTTATTGAAGCCTTAGAAGGTTTAGATAAAAGTTTAAAGATAAAGATGTCTAAAAAAATAGCCCAAGAGACCAAGTTAGATAACATTGAGATTTTACCCCAAAACTCTATGAATATAATTAATGTAGAAAAGTTCTTAGAAAGTGTTTTGAGACATGATAACAATGGGCTGGGTAAAGAAGAAGAAAATAATAAAGCCTATTCTGCATATACTCTCAAAGTAAAGGATAGTTTTCTTCCTCAAAATACAGGGATATATAATTTGTTGGGTGAAAGGTTGGATGACTCAGCACCTTATCATTTTGAAATTGATTCATATTATCTAGGCCAACTAATATCTGGCTATAGGTCTTTGGAGCAATTGAGAGAATTAAATCTTATAGATATAAAAGACCATGTAGCTTGTAAAGAAATTAATCTTCTTTTACCAGCCTTAGATACCTTTATGGTAGAAGAATACTAAGAAAACCTATAATAATCTAAGTCTTTATAACATAGTCTGCTTTTTCCTCAATGGAAAAACTTTTGATATAGAAATTTTCTAGGGGAATCCATTCTTTTTCAAAGCGCTCTAAAAGCTCCATATTGCTTCTTTTTAATATTCTTTCTTTTTGGATTTCATAATCTGTTTTCATAAATATCTTTATATCATATGGATCTTGAAAGTATGGATGCATACTATAGGCCCCTTCAACTATATTTACCAACTTTGGCTCCACCTTTTTGGGCAGATAACTTTGGTCCATACAATTAAAGACTTCATACATGAAGGGTAAGTCAATTCCAATGTTGTCTAAAACTTCTCTTCTAAACCTTTCATAGTCTACATTACCACCTGGAGCAGATAATCTTGTTTGGGTCTTTTGTATATTTGGAAGAAAAAAATCATCCATATGAAATAGATTAGAATAAAACAATTCATTAAGCACCTTTGCAAAAGAAGTTTTACCAGAAGCTGCCATTCCATCAATGGCAATTAAGGAAGGTCTATTTACTTTATTAATCTTCTTTTTTATCTCATGTATAAGCTCAATATGTTTTGCATATTTTTCGTGAATAACCCTATAGGCTGGCCTATAGTGTAACTTGTAAATATATGAATGAGATAAAAGAGGATACCCTTTGTCTTCATATTCTATTTCGTAATCTATTAAATCATCTAGAGTAAAATCAAAATCCTCTTCCTCTAAAAGCTCTTCAAGGGCTAAAACGTATTGGTCAAATACACTATAATCAAAGTAACCCTCTTTATCAAAAGCTTCTTTAGATAGGTCTTTAGATAAAAGCATCATCTTTACTAAGATATCTAGAGAAAAACCAACTTCTTTTATCCAATTAAGATTAACCCTATAGAAACCATTTCCTATATCTTCTTTTACCCAAGAAGACGAATACTCAACTAACTTAATATCTTTAATACCAATAAGATTATCAACACTATCCAAGCTATCCAGCTCTTCTTTTAAAAACTGCATACACTCATCTTTTTCACAAGCTAAATGAGCATTGCCAAAAGCAGACTGATAAAAGAGCTTATACCAATCTTGTAAGGTGGATAAGGGATACTCTTTTTTATGTCTTTTAATTATTTCTTTCATTCTTCTTTGCTTTTCTGCTTTTTGTTTTTTCTACTTTTTTCTTTTTCTCTTTTACTTTGTTTATCTCTCTATTGTATTCAAGTTATTAATAATTGCATTAATAGCTTTAACTCTATCTATGTCTAACTTAAAGACTTGTCTATCATAGGTTACTAGACCATTAACTTCAATTTCCACATCTGATAATTGGGTATAAACACAAGCACTTACCCCTTTATCAATGTTAGCAATAATCTGAGTATTATATAAATCTTCATAAATCTGGGTAACACTGTCTTCGGTATCAAACAACTTATAGCCAAAGGACTTTTCTGGGTCAAATTGATGATTTTCAATTTTCCTTCCATAGCCTCCACATTCACTTATAACCAAGACCTTGTTTTTGAAAAACCAGCTTCTAGGGATTTTTATCTTTTCATGGTAGACATGCTTGCTAAAAAAGTCACTTTGACTGTATTTTTGCATAAACCAACCAGAGGTAGAGTCAATGGCCCTTGTAAGATCCTTTGCCCTCAAGTCATTGGTCAAGCGATTGGAGTCAAACTGACCCCAGCCTTCATTAAAGAGGGTCCACTGGCAAATACTAGGACAGTTATACAAAAGGTCTACAGTTTCATCTATACTTACTTCAAAGTCTGCTCGAAATTCTAGATCTTGAATTTTATTTACACTTTCTTTTTTATCATTAATTTTCAGTGGATATGCTGGATCTCTATATTTTTTACTATAACTATACCTTTTTCCCCCACATACTAAGTCCTGCCAGACTAAAAGACCTAGATGATCACAATGATAGTACCATCTTAAAGGTTCAATCTTCACATGCTTTCTTGCCATGTTAAAGCCCAGCTCTTTTAAAAGCTCAATATCTTTTTTTAGTTCTGCATCATTTTTAGCTGTGTAGATACCTTCTTGGTGGTAGCCTTGGTCTAAAACACCATTATGGAAATATATCTTGTTATTAAGGGCTAATCTCATATAGCCTTTTTTATCCTTTTTAAAGGAGAACTTCCTCATGGCAAAGTATGACTTTACCAAATCCTTATCTGTTCTAATCTCCATTTGGTATATAAAGGGCTTTTCTGGTGACCATAGTTTTGGATTATTTATATCTATCCCTATAGCATCTTTTGTATTGTATCTTTGTCTATGAATCTCATTTTCCTTATCAAATATGGCAATCTCTACTTCCTTGGCTTCACTTTCAAGTTTTAAGTTAATTGTTTTTTTGTCAATATTGGGGTCTATCTTAATACTTTTAACATAGTCTTTAGAAACAGCTTCTAGCCACACAGTTTGCCAAATTCCAGATATGGGGGTATAAAAGATACTTCCTGGCTTTAGTTTTTGCTTTCCTCGAATTAAATCTTTAGAATCGGTCTGGTCTGTAACTAAAACTTTTAAATGGTTTTTGCCCACTAAAATATCCTTAGTAACATCAAAGCTAAAAGCAATATATCCTCCCTTGTGATAGCCCAGCTCCTTATTATTTAAAAAGACCCTACACTCATGGTCCACTGCACCAAAATGTAAAAAACAAAGGTCCCTTAAAAAAGACTCATCTAAGTCAAATTCTCTTTCATAGACTAAAAGTTCATTAGGTAAAAGAAGATGCTCCACTCCACTTAACTTGGACTCTATGGGATAGGGAACTAAGATTTCACCTTTTTTCATAGCTTCATTTTCATTAAAGCTATCTTTTAAATTCTTGTCTTCATAAACAGAGTAGTTCCAAAGCCCATTTAAACAAAGGTAGGAATCTCTTTCAAATTGGGGACGGGGATATTCAGATAAGGGAATGTTATTCATTTTTAAACCTTTAGCTCCTTTATTTTTTCTGTATAATACTGTACTAGTTCATATTTTGTACCTGGAGGTAACCTATGGTCAGGACATGGGATATAGCCACCTAAGGCAATTAATGGTTTTAGTCTTTCAATTTCTGCATCCACTGTTTTTTTGTCATAGGATAAAACATGCTTGTTTAAGCCTCCAACACCTTTTAGTTCTTTTCCATACTTTTCTCTCCAAGGCCCTATACTGGCATCCCAAACTCCCACTTCAATGGGAAACATGGTGTTTACTCCATTTTCAAACCAAGTAGGTATCATGTCATCTATAAGTCCATCACAGTCTAAAGAGATAATATCTATTCCATATGATTTAACTAAATCATTTCTCTTTTTATAGTGCTTGGCACTTAAATCATCTAAGATATCTGGATTGAATAAAGGTCCATTTTTATAGCAAATATCTTCCCAGTAGTGGGCAAAGTCAAACTTGAAATTTGATACCTCTAAAACTCTTTTAGCAACTTCATACTGAAGGTTTGCATAATCATCCACAATTTCTTCTAAAAGTTCATAGTCATCATAGAGTAAATAGCTCATTCCAATAACTGTTAGCATATTTCTAACATCCCCAATAATGGAGCCTAGGTGCAGGCCTACAGGTCCATCAATGGTATCCCAGCTATTATTATTAAAGTAGTCTGGATTAACTCTGTCTTCAGAAAAAACCATTTTAGGCTTATATAGTTCTTCATAGGCCTTTCTATCTTTTAAGGTATAGTCGCATTCACCTGCAATAGATACAACCCCTGGTTTTTCTATCTCTATAACTCCCCAATTGGTTAAGACCTTTATGGAGCCATCAGGCAACTCTTCTAAGATTTCTCTAGCGAAGTAGGGTTTTAGTGAGATATGGCCTGATCTTGTGGTAGCCCAATTGAAATCCCAGCCCAGCTTCTTATTCAACTCATAATCAGCATCATTACCATCTCTAACACGTATAATATCATCTTGTTTAAGATGCCCCTTATCCACCCATTCTTGTAGTAGTTCAGGCCAGTAGCCAAAATGAACAGCAGGTAGCCTATCTACATCCTTGTAGTTTAATATGTTAAGAGCCCTGGTTTTGTTATTCATAGATCCTCCATATGTGTGAAATTATAAGGTTTTAAGTTAATCTAAAAGGAATATGATTACTCATATTCCATTATAGCTTGTTTATATTAAGTTTGAATGGTAATTTTACCCTATTAAGACAATTCTTCTTTAGGTATTATCATATCTGGCTCTTTTTTACTAGGAAGTGCCACCTTGAATAAAAAACAAGCCTTGAACAAATCTCCATCTGTTTCTATAACCATATCCCCTCCCATAAGCTCAGTAAGACTTTTGGCAATAGCAAGGCCCAAACCTGAACCCTCAGTATTTCTTGAAAGGTCAGCCCTTACAAATCTTTCTGTAAGCTCTTGGCCTGATATTTCAAGTTTCTCTTTGGATATGTTCTTGAAACATATTTTTATCTTATCCAAGTCTTTTTCTGATGTTACATATACCCTGGTGTTTTCTAATGAGTACTTACATATATTCTCTAACACATTGTCTAAAACTCTCCACAATAACCTGCCATCAGCTTTTATGTAATAGAGTTCATCCATACCCTCCATATGGTACTCAATACTATTTGCCTTAAATCGCTCTCCATATTCTGCTAAGGATTGGGTCACAACCTCTTTTACATTTATACTTTCCAAATTTAACTTCATTGACCCTGATGAAGCTTTGGAGGCTTCAATCAAATCATCTATGAGCTTTTTTAGCCTACTTCCTTGTTTTTTAAGTATTTCAATATATTCTTTAGCTGCTTCATCTGTAATATCTGTTTTATCCAGAAGGTCAGTATAGTTAATTATGGAGGTAAGAGGTGTCTTTATATCATGAGACACATTGGTGATAAGTTCATTTTTGAACCGTTCAGATTTCATTTTTTCAGATACTGCTGCTGATATTCCCGCTTGTATGCTGCTCAAATTGTCAGCATGCTTTTTAAAATCATGTATTAAATAGGAAGCATTTGATACATAGGCAAGATTCCCATCTGCAATGGCTTGACCTGCTTTTTTTAGTTTGTTCATATCTAAGATTATTAAAAAAGCAAATATTGCTAAACCTGTGCGAAATAGGAAATAGAAGAGGATAACTTTGGGTGAAACGTTAGAAAGCATTAGTATAAGGTCTAAAAGAATAAAGATACATGCTACTAGAGCAGCTTTCCATAAAAGAGGTATTAAGGAAAATATTTTTTTAATTAATCTAAATATCCATCTTATACATATAGCAATCAAAGTGTTTTTTATGAGGGTCTTTTGTTTAATATGTGAAACAAGGCTGAAAAACCATATTACGGCACCAAGAGCTGCAAAAAATATGCAAGCTGCAAAACCGCACATTATCTGCACAAATATGCTATATACTAATTCAGACTTAAAAAGGCCCACTGCTAAATATATTAGTCCAGCTATGAAAGCCACTACAAGAAGGGTAAAAAGATCAAAGGGAATCTTGGATGCAAAATCTTTAGTTTTTTCATCTTTACTTTTTTTACCTGCTGTATAGACCAAGTATGAAAATATGGCTATGGAGAGGATAAAAGAGATTACTGCTATAGGGGTGAACCAGCTGTAGGCATTTTGTAAAAACATATGGGCCTTGTATACTGGCATATAGTCGTCTTTTGCAGTAATATCTTCTTTTACAAAGGCCTGCATTTCATATTCAACCTCTTCAACCTCAAATATACGAGTTAGAGTATATCCATATTCAGCTTGGTAGTTGGATAGAAGGACATTGCCGGCATCATCTTTAATTGTAAAAAAGTAATTAGAGTGGTCTATAGAGAAATACTTTTCATATCTTGAGATCCCAGACGCATCCAAATCATTTCGGAGCAAGGGTATAAAATATTCAAAAATCACCTTGTTATTGTATGCTCTTGTAACCCGTTCACAAAATACACTATTAAAAAATGTGGTTTTACCATCTCTGTCTATACCATATTCCTTTACCACTACAGATGCTGTAGCTGACAATACAAATATTATCAAGGTTAAGGTAAGTAAAATGGCTCCTATAAATTTAGAACCTTTTTTATACATTATATTTTTCATTTTGTAGCCTCTTTCCTATTTTATAGCCATGTCCCCATACCACATGGAGGTATTCAGGTTCAGCGGGATTTATTTCAATTTTCTCCCTTATATGCCTTATGTGAACAGCTACTGTGTTTTCTGTTCCCAAGGGCCTGTCGTCCCAAACTTGTTCATATATCTCTTTTGATGAAAACACCTTATGCAGGTTTTGCATAAGAAGTTTTAATATATCAAACTCTAGAGGGGTGAGATTAACCAGGTTTCCTGATACTTTTACTGTCTTTTGATTATCGTCCAGCTCTAGTCCTTCAAAGATAATTACCGATTCAGATTTCTTCTCTGAACCCAACTGCAAATATCTACGAAGCTGGGATCTAACCCTTGCTACAACCTCTTCTGGATTAAAGGGCTTAGTTATATAATCATCTGCTCCCATATTAAGTCCTATTACCTTGTCAGCATCTTCACCTTTTGCTGTTAAAAGAATAATGGGAACATTGCTGGTTTTTCGGATTTCTGTCATGGCAGTAATGCCATCCATTTTAGGCATCATGATGTCAAGTAAGACCAGATGGATTTTATTCTCATTTATAATCTCAAGAGCTTTTTTACCTGAGTAGGCACAGAAAATATTATGATCTTCGTCAGTTAAAAATATTTTTAGAGCAGATACGATATCGTAATCGTCATCACATATCAAAATGTTATACATGGTATTTCCCCTTTCGCCTCTATTATCATCTAAAAGAGATTAAAGAAAAAGTCGTATATACCTTAAGATTTCATTAAGATTGTGTTTTATATGAAGATTAATATGATTTTAGCCAAAAGAAGCCTCTTTATGCAAAAAGGCTAACCATTCTTGAGATTGGATATATTGGAATTAATGGATACATGTAAATAATTCTCTCTCTATATATAGACATAGAAAGTGTATACACCTATGCGAAAAAGATAAATCCATATGCTAAATAATTATCTTCGAAAGAAAGTCTTTTGTTCTAGGATTTTTAGGATTGGCAAAAAAGTCTTTAGGATTATTCTCTTCTACTATTAAACCATCATCCATAAATAGGACTCTAGTCCCTACTTCTTTTGCAAAGCCCATTTCATGGGTAACTACAACCATGGTCATGCCTTCAAGGGCTAGGTTTTTCATTAAATCTAAAACCTCTCCAACCATTTCAGGATCTAAAGCTGAGGTGGGTTCATCAAAAAGCATAACATCAGGTTTCATTGCCAAGGCCCTAATAATAGCTACCCTTTGCTTTTGTCCCCCAGACAACATGGCAGGATAGGCTTGTGCTTTTTCTGTCATTCCTATTCTTTTTAGTAATTCGTAGGCTTCTTGTTCAGCTTCTTTTTTACTAAGTTTTTTTAGTTTAATTGGAGCTAAGGTAATATTTTCTAAAATGGTCAAATGAGGAAAAAGGTTAAAGTGTTGAAAGACCATTCCCATTTTCATCCTGTGCTTATTGATATCACATTTTTTATCTGTTATTTCTTCCCCATTTACAAAGATCTCACCTGAACTAGGGTTTTCCAATAGGTTTAAGCAACGTAAGAAGGTAGATTTACCAGAACCAGAAGGACCAATAACAACCACCTTTTCACCCTTATGAATGGTTTGATTAATCCCCTTTAAAACCTTTATAGAATCACCATTTCCAAAATTCTTATATAAATCTTTAACTTCTATCACTTCTACTCAACCTCTTTTCCAGTTTGTTAACTAGGTAGGTAAGAAACATTACAATACCTAAATATATAAGGGCTACGGCAATTAGGGGCATAAAAGCATCATAGGTCCGACTTCTTATGTATTCTCCCCCCTTGGTTAAATCTGCTATGGCAATATAGCCTGCAATGGAGGTCTCTTTTACCAGTACAATAAATTCATTACCTAGGGCAGGAAGAATGTTTTTAAAGGCCTGAGGCAACACAATATATGTCATGGTCTTTCCATAGGTAAAACCTAAAGACCTGCCTGCCTCTGTTTGGCCTATGTCTACACTCATAATTCCAGACCTTACAATCTCTGCTACATAGGCAGCAGAGTTAAGACCAAAGGCAATAACAGCCGCAAAGGTTTTATCCACTGCAACAGATGCAAATACCACATAATATATTATGAGCAACTGCACAACCACAGGGGTTCCTCTAATTATTGTAATGTAGCCCTTGGTTATGACATTGAGAACTTTAAACTTCCCTGTTTTATCATGGGTAGTTCTTACCACAGCAATTAAAAAGCCCAGTACAATCCCTATTAAAAGAGCAAAAAAGGTTATCTGCATAGTAACAGCTAAACCTCTTGTTAGATATTGCCACCTGTTGTCGGTTACAAAGTTGTTTATAAATCGTATTTTAAAATCTTCAAATAATTCCATTCTTACCTATCTTTTCCCTGCTCTTCTTAAGGATTTCTATCTATGTAACCCCTAAGATTTTCTCTCTTATAATACACAAGGTCAAAAGACCTTGTATATATTAATTTACTTATTTACTTAACTCTTACAATTATAACTTGGGTTGCTGTTGTATATGAATCGGTAAAATCAATACTAATAAGTCTATCTTCTGTAACTGTCATACCTGCTACACCAATATCAGCTTTTCCTGATTGAACCGCTGCAATAATTGCATCAAAGTCCATATCTTCAATCACCAGCTCCATTTTTAAGATATCTGCAACAGCTTGTGCTAAATCCACATCAATACCTACAATCTTTCCACCTTCTACAAATTCATAGGGTTCAAAGGCTGCATTGGTTGCCATGGTTAATTTGCCATTGGAATAATCTGTATTAGATGAAGTATATGGAGTTTTTCCCTTGGTATCATCTCCAATATAGTTGGATATTATCTTGTTTAAGGTGCCATCAGTTTTAAGTTGAGCTATGGCTAGGTTAATCTTTTCTTTTAGCACACTATTGTTTTTAGCAATACACATAGCATAGTCTTCTAATTCAAAGGGATCTTCTAGAATCTTAAGGTCACTGTTTTTTTCAACAAAAGCCTTGGCTGGTTCATTATCAATTATTACTAAATCAACCTTACCTTGTTTAAGAGCTTGTATAGCATCAGCTCCTTTATTAAATCTTTCTAGGGTTGAGCCTTCTTCTTCATAGTCAGATGCATATATGTCTCCTGTTGTTCCCAATTGTACCCCTATTACCTTACCTGGAATATCATCTGCTGAAAATACTTGGTTTGGTGGAATAGATGCACATGAGGCCAATAGAGCCATTATTATTACAGATATCACTGCTAAACTTAAAATCTTAAAACCTTTTTTCATAATCTTACCGTCCTTTAAAATCAATTTACATAAATATACATACTTATGAATAATTAGTCAACATCTTTTTGCAAGATTTATTAAATTTCTTTTCTTTTCTCCTTATATTTTTCCCTATCTCTCCATTAAAATACTATGTATTAATAGGAATACTCAGGATTAACCTGATAATTGGTAAATATTGTATATTTTAGCTTTTCTGAGATTCTTGTAAAAAAAAGTGAATAAGATGCTTTTTTATGCATATTATTCACCATGAATGAATAAACTAATTAACTTTCTATTTTTACAACTTAATCATCATTATCTATATCTTCATCCGGGGATAAGGATTCATTTTCATTCTCATCTATGTCCTCATCTGGGGGTAAAGAATCATCTTCATCTTTATCTTTATCCTCATCCTTATTGTCTATCTTTCTTTCATGTAAAGGACAGACCATGTCTATGTCCACTTCATAGGCTACATCATAGGGCACTCTTTCAACCTGTCTTATGGTAACTCCATCAACCACTACAGTAAAGACATCTTCATTTACCTTGTAGAAGGCCCCATTAGGACGAACAATTCTAACCATGGCCCATATGTAGTTGGCAGGACAGTGGTCACTGGCTATGTAATAGCGGCCAAATTCATCACGGTTTTGAGGATAGGTACAAATAACTACTTCTTGATGGACATCACAGGTTTGTGTTGGTTCTGTTCCTTCAATGAAGTATTCACTTACAACAGTTTTAGTTCCCCGAGGATCAGACTTACAATATTCTGATTCTAGTTTGCCAGAGTATATGCAAACATCTCTTTTTACAATTCCCGCTGATGGCATTACAAACTGCTTAGGTTCTAGATTTTCATGAACTAAATTCATTACATCATTCCATATATGCATGGCTCTGTTGTATTCATCTCTTGCCAAAGATACAGGGGCTTGGTTGTTGTCATAGCCATACCATACAGCAGCTGTGTAATATGGGGTGAAACCACAAAACCACTTGTCTAAGAAGTCAGAGGTTGTACCGGTCTTTCCAGCAATAGCCATTCCATTTTTCATATTAATGTTTCCTGTAGCTGTACCATTTACCCAATAGGTGGTTGTGGCAGGTTTATTAACCTCTTCCATTATATTGGTCATTATGGCGGCTGACTGTTCTGAATAGGCTACTGTATAATCATTACCCCATCTAAAGATGGTTTCTTTTGAGTTGTTTGCAATCTTGGTTATTACATGGGCGTCCATGTGGATTCCCTTATTAGGAAAGGTACTAAAGGCTGATGCCATTTCTAAAGGGCTAACTCCAACGCTTAAACCTCCAATAGAAGCTGAAACAGTGGAGTCATCATAGATATACTCTCCCCTATCAATGCCTACAGCATTTAAGTATTCAACTGAATTATTACGACCTAAGTACTCTACCCAAACCTTGGCTGCTACCACGTTAACAGAGGCCTTAATGGCGTGTCTTATGGAGGTTAGGCCTTGATAGGCTTCAGAGTCATAGTTGGTAGGATAAATTAAATCAGGATTTTTAGGGTCTAAGTAGCAAGGAGCATCATCTACTATGGTGGCTGCTGTTATGAGTTTAAGGTCTAAGGCAGGTGCATACACTGCTAAAGGCTTAAAGGTTGAGCCAGGTTGTCTCATTAAAGAAGTTGCCCTATTAAAGGTTCTACTTCCTGTTTTTTCTCCATTACCACCGTAAAGGCCTACAACAGCTCCAGTATATTGGTCAATAATGACCATGGCAGCTTGAGGCTTTTCACCATAGCGAGTGGCATTCATATTTATAACGGTGCCATCTTCTCTATACTCATCAAAGTGGGCACTATCTAAAAATACCTGGTCTATACAATCTTGCACATCCTGGTCCAAGGTTGTATATATGTGAAGTCCATTGTTGTATACAATTCTTTCTGCTTGAAGTTTACTTATGGAATTTTGATTTGATAAAAGGTCAATAGCTTCAGATATAACAAAGTCTATAAAATATGTGGTAACAGAGCTAGAAGCGTATTCTATCTTTTCTTCTATCTTTATTTCATAGGCCATAGCATCATCATATTCTTTTTGATCTATTCTGCCTAATTCTAACATCTTGTCCAAGACGTCTTCTTTACGATACATTAGTTTTCTATAGGCTTCTTCATCTCCATAGGGATTATATCTACTAGGAGCATTGGGTATAGCTGCAAGCACTGCAGCTTCTGCTAGATTGATTTGGTCTAAGGTTTTACCAAAATACATCTTTGAAGCAGATTGAAAACCGTAACAACCATTACCCATGTTAACTAGGTTGGCATACATGGTAATGATTTGCTTTTTATCGTATTTCATTTCTAGGATTATGGCATTGTAAACCTCTTGAATTTTTCTTTCAAAGGTTTGCTCAAATCTTCCTGTTACATTTTTATATACTTGTTGAGTTATGGTACTACCACCTTGGGCAATATCACCCTTGTTTTGTATAAGTTTTAAAACAGAACCACCAATTCTTATGAAGTCAAAACCAAAATGTTGATAAAATCTTTCGTCTTCAATGGCAACAATGGCATAAGAAAGAATATCTGGAATCTCTTTTGAACTTACAACCTCCCTATTTATATTATCGCTACCTGTTAGGGTCTGAACAATATTTCCCCTGAAGTCGTATATAAAGGTGGTTAATCCAGAAGTTATGGCTAAATCTTCATCTGTCAAAAGCTTGGATGTGGAAATCCATCCAGTAATAATACCTAGCCCCATTCCGCCAGCTAAAAAAGCTACAATCATTAATGCAGCTATTAGTATCTTTAGAGCAGCCCAAAAGGTTCTAAAAAAAGTACCTATAAAAGAAGGGGTGTACTCCACATATTCAACATTTTCTATATCTTCATCTTCATCATAAGAAGACTGGTTAATTTTTTCTAAATCCATCTTTTTTTATCCTGTATTAGAGCTAAGTAGTGAAAAGAAAACAATTAACTATTCTTCTTCCTTGGCCTTTTCTTTTTTATCTTTTTTGGTAGGCTCTGGCTTATCTCTTACTGTATAACACTTTCCTGTAAATTTGGCACCTTCATCACTTATGAGGCTGGCAGAGTAAGTGTCTCCAATAAAGTCAGCAGTGGAAGATATTTTAATATAATTTTTTGCCTTAAGGATTCCTTCGCCATTTCCATTGAGAATTATATTATCTGCAATGAATTCTCCCTTGGCTGTAGCTGTTTTTGTAAAGACTATATCTCCTCTGGCTTTTATTGAGCCCTTAATACTGCCTTCTACTGTAACAGAACCTTGAGTTTCAATATCTCCGGTCAATGAGGTAGAAACACCAATAAGCACTTCAAGTTTTTTTTGCTTAATCATTTTTTAATCTCCTTTTTTAGTTGTCAAAATTTACAAAGAGTAATGGATTTATAGGTACATTATTAATCCTTATTTCAAAATGAAGATGGGGCCCTGTGGCCAAACCAGTTTGTCCAACATAGGCAATAACTTGTCCTTTTTCCACATAATCTCCAGAATTGACTAAAATTCTTGAACAATGGGCATAGAGTGAACTTATGCTTTGGGTATGTCTAAGGGTTAACCAATAGCCATATCCTGAATGTTCATAGGTAACAGATTGCACATAACCTGATGCTGTAGCATAAATAGGATCTCCATAAGTGCCTCCTAAATCAACCCCAGTATGTTGCTTGTACTGATTAAGAATGGGATGGTCTCTCATTCCAAAATGCGATGCAATCCTATATGACACAGTAGGCCAACAGGTAGGAATAGTATCCAAATAGTCATTTAAAACTTCAGCAGCTTTTGAAAAATCCAAAAGCTCGTCTTTTGTCTGTTCATTGGTTTCTAAAAGAATTTCTAAGGCATCCGCGATTTCTTTAGACTCTTTTGCAAATTGAGCAATATTACTAGCAGATACAGATACAGAGGCTAGAGTAATATTATCAACATATTGGTCCGATATGACTTTTAGCTGATTGGATAACACTCTTATCCTGTCGCTTAACTCTTGTTGTGTATCTTCAATATCTGTCATTTCATTAAGCCTGGTATCCAAAAGTCTGGATTGCCTACCTAAATAGGTGCTCAAAGATGACATCTCCCTGCCATAGTCTTCAATTGCTTGCTGGGTGGCTAAATGAATTTCCTTATTCTCATTAATAAAATAGAGTAAGGAATAAGATAGGCCCGCAATAATAGACAAGAGCAGTGTTAGTGCTATTGCCATTTTCAATATCGGATATGTAACTTTCAGGACTTTTGAAGATTTGCCGTTATTTGGAATGAAAACTAACATTCCTTTACGGTCCAAATTTGTTCTCCCCTTACGCATTGCGCCTCCTCATATCTGGTAAAATATTATCATAGGAAAGGACCTTTTTCAATGATTTCCTATTTAATAGAAGGTAATATCTTTACTACGCCCATTTTTCACATACCATTCATGGGCAAAAGACCCTTCTTTAACAATAACTTTATTCAATTTATTACACTCATAAAAAACCTGCTCCCCGATGTATGTAACAGAAGATGGAATTTTGATAGATTCCAAAGCCTTACAAGACCAAAAGGCAGATGGATTAATTCTTTCTAAGCCATCTGGCAAAACAAGTTCTACTAAGGAAACACAATCTTTAAAGGCTGTGGTCCCTATCTCTACAAGTGCAGAAGAAAAATCTATTCTTTTTATATACCCATTTCCGTTAAAGGCATTTCTTTCTATCACCTTAACTGTATCAGGCATAGCAAGATGGGTAATGTTTTTTAAAGGGGGACAGTATACGAGGCTGGTTAAGTCTTTACTGTACAAAATTCCATCAAGCACAGTATAGTTACTGGCCTCTTGATCTATCGTTATAACTTCTAAGCTATTACAATTGGTAAAGACATTGTCTCCAATCTTTTCCAAAGACTTTGGCACATGAAAAGAAACCAGACTTCTACAAGAATAAAAGGCATTATCTCCTATGCTTTTTATCGAGTCTGGTAAGCTTATGGTTTTAGCATCTACTAGGCCCCAAAAGGCAGCTGCTGAAAGAGCTGTAACTTGATAATCATCAATATATTCAGGCACCTGAATATTATTACTATCTCCTGTATAGCCAGTAATACTTATTTCCTTGTCGTTAATAAAGGCATAGGTAAAATCTTTAGATAAATCCTTTTGACAGGAGAATAAAACCAACAAAACCCCTATTATTACTAAAAGTAAGATTGACAGTTTTATTTGATTTTTCATAAGCTCTCCTCATATACAAATTTGATTGTCTTTGAAATATAACACATTTAATATGTAAAGTAAAAGCATACCTGAAGATATTATTTAATTCCTAGTATTATATAGGTTTTTTCACAAGATATTTTGGACTTTTCATTATCAAAGTGCTATAATCGCCTTTAATCATTAACTTTCGGAAGGTCATCATGAATAAGAAGATAATAATAAAAGACTATACATTAGCTAATTGTGAAAAAGATAAATCCTTAAACTTAACTTTTAAAGAAAGATTAGAAATCGCTAAGCAACTTGATGAGATAAAACCAGATGTAATTGAGACACCTTTTGCGGATAGCAACCAAAGCGCCCTTATAGAGGTAAAAAGTCTAGCCTCAGTTATAAATAACGCTATTATTAGCTGTCCTGCTAACCTTAATAAAGATAGTATAGACAAGGCCTATGAGGCCCTAAAGGGAAAGAATAAAACTAGGGTTCACCTATTTGCCCCTGTTTCCATAATTAATATGGAATATACCTTGGGAATGAAACAAGATAAAGTACTAGACTTGGTTAAAAATATGATTTCTTATGCAAAAGACCTTTTTACTCAAGTAGAGTTCACAGCCTTAGATGCCAGTAGAGCCCAAAGAGATTTTCTAATTCAGATCTTAAAAGCAGCCCAAGATTCAGGAGCTAACATTTTAGGTGTGGAAGATTCTCAAGGTCATATGCTTGCCAATGAAATCCAGGAATTTATAGGCTTTCTTCATAATAACTTGGACCTCAATAAGGGCAATATCCTTTCTTTTAGGGCAAAAGATGACCTAGGCATGGCGGTTTCCAACAGCCTTATGGCAATAAAAGAAAATATTGACCAAATAGCTACATCAATTAAAGGACTATCTTTGGATGCTAGGCTTGAAGATACCATAAATGCCATAAATGCCAAAGCTGAGCAGGTAAAGGCAGTATCTTTAGTGGATATTTCTAAGCTCAACAGGGTTTCAGTACTTTTAGACAAGGCTAATGCTGCAAAATCTGAACTTTATCTAGAGCCTTCTTTAACCTACACAAATGGTCAAGACTCTGTTGTTGATAAAAGCATGGACTACTACACTTTTAGAAGCTTTGTAGAAGACTTGGGCTATGAGCTTTTAGAAAGAGATCTGGAAAGAGTCTTCTTTTCCTTCCAAGTGGTAGCCAAAAAGAAGCAACAAGTATTCATAAAGGATATTGAGGCCATAATTGGTAAAGAAGCCATACAAACTCCTAAAGTATATCAACTAAAAGACTTTGTAATAAACAGTGGCAACACCATAAATGCTACAGCAAGTCTTAGTTTGATACATAAAGAAAAGGTACTAACCGCAGTGGAAATGGGAGATGGCCCCATTGATGCAGCCTTTCATGCTATAGAAAAGATAATTGGACTTAACGCTGAACTTTTCAACTTTGGCCTTCAATCTGTTACAGAAGGAAAAGATGCCTTAGGTGCAGCCACAGTACAAGTAAGGTATGAAGGTAAAATATATACAGGCAAGGGCTTATCCACCGACGTTATAGAGTCATCCATACTGGCCTATTTAAATGCAGTAAACAAGGTACTTAACGAGGAGAGATAATAATGAAATATTCATTTTCCACCATATCAAAAAGCTCATTAACCTGGAAAGAAGCTGTGGCCATGGCCAAGGACCTAGGATTTTCAGGTATTGAAATTAGGGGGCTGGAAAACAATGCCTATGCTGTAGATGCTAGACCCTTTTCTCAAGAAAATATAATGAAGACAGCCCAGCAATTGGCTAACCTAGATTTACAAATATCTTGTTTTTCCACAGATTGTGTTTTAAGTAAACTAGATGATAAAGAAAAGACAATTGAGCAAATAAAGGCATACATTGATTTAGCCAAGCAAATGTCCACAGACTTCATAAGGGTTCTACCGGACAAGGTCTTACATATGAACCAAGAAGCTATGGATGATATTGGTGTAATAGAAGAAATAATAGGTGAAGTTTTACCTTATGCGGAAGAAAAAAATGTAACCATCCTAATTGAAACCATGGGAATATATAGCGATACTGATAGGTTGAGAAAGCTTTTAGAAAAGTTTGCCTCTGACAACCTAGCAGCCCTTTGGGATGTGAACCACCCCTATAGATTCAACAATGAGTCTCCAGAGTTAACGGTACAAAACCTAGGTGCCTACATTAAATATATACATATGAAGGACTCAAAGATTGAAAAAGGTGAAATCAAATACAAACTAATGGGTGAAGGTGACCTTCCCATTGAAGAGATTATGCAGGCCTTAAAGTCCATAAACTATGATGGCTATATCTCTTATGAATGGGTAATGGAATGGGCCCAAGAATTTGACGACCCAGGCCTAGTATTTCCCCATTTTTTAAACTTTATGGAAAACATAAATCCACAAAAGGCTACTAAAGAAAAACTCTACTACAACAAATCTAAGACAGGTCGCTTTATTTGGGAAAAAGATGCCCTCATAGACTATACCTTCCCTCAAGTCTTGGATAGAATGGTTGAAGAATTTCCAGACCAATATGCCTTTAGATATACAACCTTGGATTACACTAGAACCTACAGCCAGTTTAGAGATGATGTTGACACTTTTTCCAGGTCTTTAATTGCCCTTGGTATAAAAAGAGGAGACCATGTAGCTGTATGGTCTACCAATCTTCCCCAGTGGTATATAGCCTATTGGGCAGTAACAAAAATTGGAGCAGTTCTCATAACGGTTAACACCGCCTACAAAATCCATGAAGCAGAATATCTTTTTAGACAATCTGACACCCACACTATAATAATGATGGAATCCTTTAAAGACTCCCATTATGCAAACATAATGAAGCAATTATGTCCTGAGCTGGAAAACTCCATTCCAGGAAAACCCTTGCGTATTAAAAAACTACCTTTTTTAAGAAATATAATTACAGTAGGTTTTTCTATGCCTGGTTGTTTAACCTGGGAAGAAACCTTTGACCTTCACTACAAGGTCCCCATTGAAGAAGTCTATAGAAGAGCTGCTATGATTCATAAAGATGATGTATGTAATATGCAGTACACCTCTGGAACAACAGGCTTTCCCAAGGGAGTTATGCTAACCCACTATAATATAGTTAATAATGGAAAATGTATTGGCGATAGAATGGATCTGTCCACTGCAGACAGAATGATGATACAAGTTCCCATGTTCCACTGCTTTGGCTTAGTTTTAGCCATGACTGCAGCTGTTACCCATGGAAGCACCATGTCTCCTCTACCCTACTTTTCTCCAAAGCCAGCCCTAAACTGTGTAAACATGGAAAGGATAACCTGTTTTCATGGAGTTCCCACCATGTTTATAGCTATGCTAGAGCATGAAGACTTTGCTAACACTGACTTTTCTCATGTAAGAACCGGTATTATGGCTGGAAGTCCTTGTCCCATAAAGGTAATGCAAGAGGTAATGGACAAGATGAATATGAGAGAAATAACCATAGTTTACGGACAAACCGAAGCCTCTCCAGGTTGTACTCAAAGTACTACAGATGACCCAATTGAGGTTAGAGTTAACACTGTAGGAAGACCACTACCTCAAATTGAGTGTAAGATTGTGGACCCAGAGACCAATGAAGAACTACCTGATGGAGTGGATGGAGAGTTTGTAGCCAGAGGATATAATATAATGAAGGGCTATTACAAAATGCCCATGGCAACCGCAGCTGCCATTGACCAAGATGGCTGGTTACACACTGGGGATTTAGCCAGAAGAATAGATGGAAATTACAAAATAACTGGCAGAATAAAGGATATGATTATTAGAGGTGGAGAAAACATTTACCCTAAAGAAATTGAAGACTTTATCTACACCCACGAAAAAGTAAAAGATGTCCAAGTCATTGGAGTTCCTGATGTGGGCTATGGGGAAGAGATTATGGCTTGTGTAATCTTAAAAGAAGGCGAGACCATGACCGAAGAAGAATTAAAGACCTTTGTTAGAGACCACATGGCAAAACACAAGACACCTCGTTATGTAGATTTTGTGGAAGAATTTCCCATGAATGCAGCTGGAAAAATCCTTAAATACAAGATGAGAGAAAATGCTATTGAAAAGTTAAATCTTCATGATGCTAAAAAGATTGTGACAGCCTAAATATGCAATACCAACTTTTCACATTATGCTATAATAAAGATAAATATTACAAAGAATATATACAAATCACTGCTGGAGGATAAGACAAGGTGAAAGTACTCTTAATTGGAGCAAGAACTCTTTTAGGCACTCAAACTGCCCATGAACTTTTAAAAAGAGGTCATACAATAACAGCTATTCCCGCTCCCTATATCAAGGAGAGTCGACCTGACCTTGAGGATATCCAATTCTTGGCTTTGGATTGTATGTTTTTAAATATTGATGAACTAATGACTCTTATGACAGGCTGTGATGCCTTAATTTTTACAGCAGGCTTAGATGAAAACATCAAGACAAAAGACTCCATAAGTGAACTCTACTACAAATATAATATTGCACCTTTAGAAAAACTTTTACCTCTAGCTAAAAAGACTGGCATAAAACAAACAGTTATTTGCTCTTCCTTTTTTGCTTACATGGATAGAACCTACCCAGAATGGGACTTAGCCAGCAACCACCCCTACATTAAAAACAGAGTGGACCAAGCCAAGGTAGCCTTAAGTTATGCAGACCAAGACTTTGCTGTATCCATCCTAGAATTTCCCTATATCTTAGGAAGTACCCATAAGGACCTACCTATATGTAAGTTTTTAAAGGATTCTGTTAAGAAAAATCCTTTTTTCACCTTCTATCCTAAAGGAGGAACCTCTGCCATTAGCATTGACCAAGCTGGCCAATGTATAGTATCAGCTATGGAAATAGGTAAAGGAGGACAAATATTTCCCTTAAGCACCTACAACATCAGTTGGAAAGACCTCATCAATAGTATGCATAAAGAGTTGGATACACACCATAAAAAGGCAATTCCCCTAAATTCTTATCTCTTAAAAAGATATCTTAAAAGAATCTTTAGACAAGAAAAAACCCAAGGCTTTCAAACTGGACTTGAGTTCTCAAAACTAAAACCCTTAATTGTTGAAAATGTATATATCAATGACTTTAATGCTAAAAGTATTTTCAGAGTAAGACCTGAAAACCTTAGTGACTTGATAAAAATCTCCCTTTCTACCTGCTTGTATGAAGATTAGTAAAAAAGTCCAAATATCTAAGACAAGCCCAAGAAGAGGGTACAATATATATCTAACAAGTTTGCATTCACCTATGGCGCTAATACTATATTAGGCTTCATATACTATATTTAATGGTATTAAAACTGGAAAAAGTATAAAATTAATACGAGGACTAAAGGCTAATAGACATTCTAGATTAATATATCAAAATGAAAGGAGGCTTTATGACTAAAACAAGTAATAGAATAGAGATTAAAAGTGAAATATTTGAGTGGGCTATTGAAGAATCACAAAAAGATATAAATGAAATCAGAATAAGGTTTAATAAATTTGATAAATGGATCTCTCAAATTGAATACCCCACATATAGACAAGTAGAAGACTTAGCAAATTTTCTTAAAGTTCCTTTTGGCTACATGTTTTTAGATGAGCCTCCATCCAAGGATGTTATTGAAAGTCAGTTCAGAACTATTGGTAACAAAAAACCGAAAATCAGCAAGAATCTTAAAGACACAATATACTCCATGAGCAGAAAGCAAGACTGGATCAGTGAGTTTCGAAAAGACAATGGTTGGGAAAGTATTATTCCTGATGAATATAAAAATTTAGATACTAGCAAAACTGTGGAATTTGCCCAAAAAGTAAAATCTTTTATTGGTCTAAAAGAATATTGGTATAAAGAAGTCAAAGACATAAACTCTGCCTTTATCTTCTTAAGAAAGCTTTTAGAGGAAAAAGGTATTATTGTAATGCAAAGTGGAATTGTTGGCCCAAGCACAAAAAGATTGTTACAGATTGAAGAGTTTAGAGGATTTATGCTATATGACCAATATGCCCCACTTATATTTCTTCATGCAAATGATAGTTACGCTGGAAAAATCTTTACATTGATACATGAGCTTATCCACATCATCCTAGAAGAAGATGATGTATTTGATAGTTATGACTTTAATTCTCAAAACAGTATAGAAGCTCAGATTAATAAAATAGCAATTGAGTTTCTAGTTCCAGACTCTCATCTAAGTGAATATTTAGAAAACCAGAATACAGATATTGATGAATATAATAGAGTTAAGCAGTTTATTTAAGGTCAATAGATTAGCCCTTGCCTACAAACTTTTGAACCAAAATTTAATAGAGCAAGAATTACTAGATAAGATTATCTTGGAAACTGAAATAAGTGTAAAAACTAAAAGCAAAAAAGTCGAGGGCAGTCACTTTTGGAATACATATAAGTCTAGATATAGTAACACTTTTATTAAAACTGTCATAAAGGGGGCAGAATCAGGATATGTCCCCTATACTTATGCTTTCAAACTACTAGATTTGAGCGCAAGAAGCTATGATGTACTTAAGGGTGAATTCCAATAATCATTTGATACTCCAAGCCTTATATACTTTCGCATACTGGTTTTTATATATTTATTGCAAACATAATTTAGCAAGTGTAATATAATAAGGTCCTGTGGAAGAGAAAAATCCATAGGCCTTGTATATAATTAGGATAGATTCCAAGAGAAAGGAATATGAATAGGCAATGTTACTAGTTTACAAAGGAAAAACAAAGGATGTATACAGTTTAGAAGATGGGAACTTTCTTTTAAAGTTTAAAGATGATATGACCGGCAGTGGTGGTGTCTTTGATCCAGGTGCCAATACAGTAGGCCTTACTTTAGAAGGTGCAGGTCTTGCAGGTTTAAGGTTAAGTGTATTCTTTTTTGAACTTTTAGAAAAAAAAGGAATACCCACCCATTTTATATCTGCTAATACAGTAGATAACACCATGATAGTAAAGCCTGCTCAATTTTTTGGTAAGGGTGTAGAGGTAATACTTCGCTATAGGGCTGTGGGAAGTTTCTTAAGAAGATATGGTCTTTATTGCCAAGAAAATGATAAATTAGATGGATATGTAGAGGTTACCTTAAAAGATGACCTAAGAAACGACCCTCTCATAACCAAAGAAGGCTTAGCTGAATTAAATATTATGTCTTTTGAAGAATATGATATTTTATATAATCTAACTAAAAAATCCGGAGAAATCTTAAAAGATTTCATGTTAAAAAAAGGTATTGAGCTTTACGATATTAAGTTTGAATTTGGTAGAGTTGGTAGTGATTTACACATAGCCATGATTGATGAGATCTCTGGTGGTAATATGAGAGCCTTTAAAGATGGTAAACAGATTTCTCCTTTAGAACTAGAAAAGATCTTACTTGAAGATTAACATTACTTTAAAATAAGGGCCGAAGAACTTCTTCGACCCTTAATATATTTGCCCGCTGATGACAATTCACACATTATACGATTTTCAAAGGAGGTAGCGGGCTTTTGTCGATCGTAACAATACTTGCACAATACACCCGACTAACTACATTATACATTTAATAAAACAATATATCAATAAGCTTGCAAAGCAATTTAATCATCTATTTCATCACTAATTATGTCTAAAGTATATGAGCCTTGGCGATAATCAACCTTTAAAATGCTTCTAGTAGAAATGTTTTCTGACAAGATTTTTTTTGCAATCATGGTCTCAATGTTACTTTGTATATACCTTTTTAAAGGTCTTGCTCCAAAGGCTGAATCATAGCCTTCTTCTGCAATGTGAAGTTTGGCATCTTGGCTTACCTCTAGTACTAATTGGTTTTTAGCTAGCCTTTTTGCCAAATCTTCTAACATCAGGTCTCCTATCTTTACAATCTCTTTTGGAGTTAAGGGCTTGTATATAACTATTTCGTCTAGCCTATTTAGGAATTCTGGACGGAAATGTTGCTTTAAGAGTAGTTCAATCCCTTCTTTTCCCTCTTTTGTGACTTCATTGTTTTTATCAATATTATCCATAATGAATTCAGTACCTAGATTGGAGGTTAGAATAATGATAGTGTTTTTAAAGTCCACTGTTCTTCCTTGAGAGTCGGTTATTCTACCTTCATCCAAAACCTGTAAAAGCACATTGAAAACTTCTGGGTGGGCCTTTTCTATTTCATCAAAAAGAACTACACAGTAGGGTTTTCTTCTAACAGCCTCTGTTAATTGTCCTCCTTCTTCATAGCCTACATATCCTGGAGGTGCCCCTATTAAACGGCTTACAGAGAATTTTTCCATGTACTCACTCATATCTATTCTAACTATATTCTTTTCATCATCAAAAAGAGCCTCTGCCAGAGTCTTGGCTAATTCAGTCTTTCCAACTCCAGTAGGTCCTAAAAAGAGAAAGGAACCAACAGGTCTATCTGGATCTTGAATACCTGCCCTTTGACGCAAGATTGCTTGTGCTACTTTTTCTACAGGCTCATCTTGGCCTATTACTCTTTTGTGTAAAATGTCCTCTAAACCAAGAAGCTTTTCTCTTTCACTTTGCATTAACCTAGTTAAAGGTATACCTGTCCATCTAGAAACAATGGAAGATATTTCTTCTTCTGTCACCTTATCTCGCAAAAGGGTCTTTTTCCCTTCAACCTCCTTGGCAATTTCTTCTTGGTCTTCTAGTTCTTTTTGAAGAGCTGGAAGTTGTCCATATTTCAATTCTGCAGCCCTATTAAGGTCATAGTCTCTTTGAGCTTTTTCTATTAGGCTATTTACCCTTTCAATTTCCTCTCTAAGCTTTTGCACCTTAGAGATGGCGTTTTTCTCATTTTCCCATCTAGCCTTCATATCCTTAAAGACTTCTTTTTGGTGGGCTAGCTCCTTTTTTATTCTTTCTAAGTTATCTTTAGACAATTGGTCCTTTTCTTTTTTAAGGGCAGCTTCTTCTATTTCTAGTTGCATGATTCTTCTTGAAATCTCATCTAACTCAGAAGGCATTGAATCTATTTCTGTTTTTATGAGGGCACAAGCCTCATCCACTAGGTCTATGGCTTTATCAGGTAAAAACCTATCACTTATATATCTGTGGGATAAGGTTGCAGCTGCTATTAGAGCCTGGTCTGTTATTTGTACTCCATGGTAAACTTCGTATCTTTCTTTTAAGCCTCTTAAAATAGAGATTGTTTCTTCCACATTAGGCTCTTCAATCAGTACTGGTTGGAATCTTCTTTCTAGGGCAGCATCCTTTTCAATATATTGCCTGTATTCATTTAAGGTGGTAGCTCCAATACAGTAAAGCTCTCCTCTAGCCAACATGGGCTTTAAGAGATTTCCAGCGTCCATGGCTCCGTCTGTCCTTCCCGCTCCAACTATGTTATGCAATTCATCTATGAAAAGGATAATTCTACCTTGAGATTTTCTAACCTCTTCTAAAACAGCCTTTAGTCTTTCTTCAAACTCTCCCCTATATTTAGCTCCTGCTATTAAGGCTCCCATGTCTAAAGAGAATATTTTTCTTTCCTTTAGGTTACCAGGCACATCCCCTTTTACTATTCTTAAGGCCAAACCTTCTGCTATAGCTGTTTTACCTACACCGGGCTCTCCAATTAGCACTGGATTGTTTTTAGTTTTTCTAGATAAGATTCTAATGACATTCCGGATCTCTTCGTCTCTTCCAATGACTGGGTCTAGTTTTTGTTCTCTTGCTAGTTCTACTAAATCCTGACCATACTTTTTTAAGACATCATAGGTAGACTCTGGATTATCCGATGTAACCTTGGTGTTTCCCCTAATTTTTGCCAAAACCTTTAAAAACTCATTTCTATCAATAGAGCATTTCTTAAAAATCCTCTTTATTTCACTGTTTCCCTTATCTATTAAGGCTAAAAAGATATGCTCTAAAGAAACAAAGTCATCTTGCATGGCTTGAGCCTCCCTTTCAGAGGCTACAAAAACCGCATCACTTTCAGATGATATATATACCTTATCTGGCTCTCTTCCACTACCTGTTACCTTGGGCAAATTAGCTATGGCTATTTCTGTATCTCTTAACAGGCTATCTACCTGAATGTTCATTGACAAGAGAAGTTGGCCAATAAAGGAATCTGGCAAACTTATTAAGGCGTGCAAGATATGTACCTGTTCAATTTGCATATTTTGGTATTCTATGGCCATACTTTGGGCATTGTTTATGGCTTCTACTGATTTTTGTGTAAACTTTTGTATATTCATTTAATATGTCTCCCCATATATTCTTTCAATCTCTTTTTTGGCCTTTAGGTAATCTTCTTTATTTTCAAAAAAAGCATACAAAGACCTATGTAGAACATTTATATAGTTGGCTGTTTCAAGACCTAAGACCTGTTTGTTAGATTTATCTTCTAAGATCCTAATAAAGCCCTTTTCATTGTTGTTCAAACTTTCATTAGAAACAACATTACTATTTTTTATATGTCTCTTCTTTTCAACCTCTTTCCAAAGGCTAAAAAAGTCTTCCATACTCTTTGTTAACTCCCTGTTTTGAGTCCTTATATTTGCTTTTATCCTAGATGAATAGTAATTTTTACTTCTATAGACTTCTACACAGTATCTTATGGCTGGTCTGTACTTGTAGTTTAACTCAGCCCTTATATCCATAAAATGGGCTGAGTTCATAGGCACAAAGACATATCCCCCTATAGACTCTAGTTGGTCTTTAGCCTGGCTTAAAATATCTTTAGCAATTTGACCAAAGGTAGTATAGGAAAGGTGGTCTGCTAAAATCTCATTTATATAGTTGGACCTACTAGTATTTGTCTTACTAGCCAGATCATCAATTAGTTCTACTATTTCTCTTCCTAAAAGAAGGCTATAAATATCTTTTTTCATGCTCCGTCTCCCCTTAAGATTATATCAAACATCAAATAACTTGACAATGATATTATTAATATCGCATGCAAGTTTACTTATTTTTTTACTCAATTTACTTCAAAACTTCTCTTTTATGTTATAATTGCATTTGAATGACAAGTAAATATAGAATGCAAACGGAGGAAAAGTAATGAACGACTTAGAAATGGCCATACAAATGGAAAAAGACGGCGAAATCTTTTATAAGAGGCAAGCTGAACTGAACAAGGACAACTACCTATTTAATATATGTATGATGCTGGCAGAGGATGAAAAGGTTCATGCAAATGTTTTAGAAAAAAAACTAAAGAGTTTGGAATACGAACTGTCCCCCTCTACCTTTGACAAGGAACCATCTCTTTTTACAAATCTCAATGATTTTTCCGTAGAAGAAAGGTTTACCCTAAGACAGCAAGACTTCTATAGCCTAGCAGCAGACATAGAACTCAAGAGCATAGAACTATACACTAGGTTATTTAATCAATCTGAAGATGAAAAGGATAAAGAAATTTTTCAATATCTCATAGATCAAGAAAAAAACCACTATAATATTATTGATGCACTAGCCCAAGCCTTAAGAAGTGCAGACGAATGGGTAGAAAATGCGGAGTTTGGAAACAGACCCGAGTACTAATAGAAAATTTATATCAGGAAGGTAGAATTTATGAAAAAACTAGTTAAGAATAATGTTTATTGGGTAGGATATACTGATTGGGAATTAAAGAAATTCCACGGTGATGAATATTCCACCCATTCAGGGTCAACCTACAACAGCTATCTTATACAAGAAGAAAAAACTGTTCTAATTGATACAGTTTGGTCACCCTTTGCAAAGGAGTTTGTAGATAACTTAAAAAGTGAAATTGATTTAAACTCTATAGATTTCATAGTTGCTAATCATGGGGAAGTAGACCACAGTGGAGCATTAACAGAGTTAATGAAACATATCCCCAATACCCCTATTTACTGTTCTCAAAACGCCCTTAAATCTCTAAAAGGCCAATTCCATGGAGATTGGGATTTAAGAGTGCTAAAAACTGGAGATACTCTAGACTTAGGAAATGGAAAACAATTGGTCTTTGTAGAAATGAGAATGCTACACTGGCCCGACTCTATGGCCTGCTATATGACAGGAGACAAAATCCTCTTTTCCAATGACGCTTTTGGCCAGCACTATGCTGTGGATTCCCTCTTTAATGACCAAGCAGACCAATGTGTTCTTTACCAAGAGGCTGAAAAGTATTATGCCAATATTCTTACACCCTTTAGCGCTATCTTGAAAAAGAAGTTAGAAGAGATTATTGCTCTGAACCTAGATATTGACATTATTGCACCTAGCCATGGAGTTATCTGGAGAGATAATCCTCTTCAAATAGTGGAACAATATGCAAAATGGTGTGATGATTACCAAGAAAATCAAATCTCCATTATTTATGACACCATGTGGAATGGAACCAAAAGAATGGCCGATAAGATTGCTGAAGGTATAAGGGCGAAGGATCCTGATGTTACCATAAAGGTTTTCAATCTTCCAAAAAAAGACATTAATGATGTAACAACTGAGATTTTCAAATCTAAAATGATTGTACTAGGCTCACCTACTATTAATAATGGAATACTCTTTTCCATAGCTGGTCTAGCCCACTATATAAAAGGCTTAAAGTTTAAAAACAAAAAAGCTGCTGCCTTTGGTGCCTATGGCTGGTCCGGAGAAGGTGTAAAGATTCTAAATGGCATGTTAGAAGATGCTGGATTTGAACTAGTTAATGAAGGCCTTAGAGCTCTATGGAATCCTGATGCCCAAAGGGAAGAGGAAGCTTTTGAATTTGGCAAAAGCTTAGTTTAATGAAAGACAAGACTAAAAAGATTTATTTGGCAGGAGGCTGCTTTTGGGGAGTTGAGAAATACCTATCCTTGATAGAAGGAGTAACAGCTACCCAAGTAGGCTATGCCAATGGAAATACACCCAACCCCACATACCAAAAGGTATGTGAGGGAAACACTGGGTATAATGAGGCTGTAGAAGTCACCTATAAAAGTGACATCATAGATTTACCTGGCCTTTTAAGTAGATTTTACCAAGTGATTGACCCAACCAGCATAAACAAGCAAGGAAATGACATAGGGGATCAATATAGAAGTGGAATCTACTTTGTTTATCCAGAAGATGAAGCTGTTATAAAAAATTCTTTAAAGATACTTCAGTCTAGATACCAAAAGAAAATCGTAGTTGAAGTAAAGGAGCTTAAAAACTTCTATAGGGCAGAAGACTATCACCAAAAGTATCTGGACAAGAATCCTGGTGGCTATTGCCATGTCGGACAAGACCAGTTTTCATATGTTCTTTCTTTAGATAAGTCTCTTTACAAGAAAAAGAGCCTTTCTCAATTAAAAGAAGAATTGACTCCTTTACAATTTGAAGTCACCCAAAACAATGCCACAGAAAGACCCTTTGCCAATGAGTATTATAATAATGAAAAAGAGGGTATCTATGTAGATATAACTAGTGGTGAGCCTCTTTTTTCCAGTAAAGATAAATATGATGCTAAATGTGGTTGGCCTAGTTTTACAAAACCCATAAACAAGAAATCCATAATAGAGCACCTTGATTTTTCCCATAGCATGATTAGAAGAGAGGTTAGAAGCCTTATTGGAGACTCCCACCTAGGCCACATCTTCAATGATGGCCCCATTAAAGAGGGTGGTTATCGCTACTGTATTAACAGTGCATCTTTAAAATTTATAGCTAAGCAAGATATGGAAAAAGAAGGTTATGGACATCTTCTAGATATCTTTGAATAAAATTTCTAGAAGAAAAAAATATTAATCAAGAACAATATATTGTGTTAAAATAGGTTAGCACAAAATAATTGTGAGGTAAAAATGAAAATAATAATTAAAGACGACTATAGCCAACTTAGTAAACATGCTGCCCAATTGATAGCTGAGCAAATAAGGAAGAAACCTAATTCTGTTATAGGCCTAGCTACAGGTGGCACACCTCTTGGCACCTACAAGGAACTTATAAGGTTGCACAAAGAAGAGGGACTAGACTTTTCTCAGGTTAGAACCTTTAATCTAGATGAATATCTGGGCCTTGCCATGGATTTAGATAAATCCTATGAACAAGACCAATCCTATGAAAGATTCATGTATGAAGAACTCTTCTTTCACATTAACATTAAAAAAGAAAATATACATATTCCCTATGGTCTAACAAGTAATCCTGAAGAGACCTGTAAAGAATATGAAGAAAATATAGAAAAAGCAGGAGGCATTGACCTTCAACTTCTAGGTATTGGAGGAGATGGACACTGGGCCTTTAATGAACCAGGATCAGCCTTTGATTCTCGTACCAGAGTAGAAAGTCTACACCCTCAAACCACCCAGGATAATTACAAGGCCTTTTTCCAAAAGTCTGGCCTTCCCATAGACCAAATGCCAACCAGGGCTCTAACCATGGGGATAGCTACAATACTAGAAGCAAAAAGCCTTTTAATGCTGGCCTACGGTAAAAACAAGGCAAATATTATTAAACAAGCCCTAGAAGGCCCAATTACTACCCAAGTATCCGCCTCTGCAATCCAGATTTACAAAAACCCTATAACCATAATACTAGATTCTCAAGCTGCATCACAATTGGAAAGATTAGATTAGGTTAATAAGTAAAACTAATATTTTTTAATTTTAATAGTAATAATATGGTAAATAATAATAGAATAAAGACACAAAAACCTTGCTAAGCAAGGTTTTTCTTATGTGCTATATATGCCTTTAATATATCTTCTTAGTATTTTACTAACCTAAAATCTTCTTTAAGCTAAAATCTTCTTTAACCTAAAATCTTCTTTAAATCCTCATCTGCTGTGGATATAGGAGATATATCAAAGTTTTCCACCAAGTAATCCAAAACATTTTGTGAAACAAAAGCTGGTAAGGTGGGGCCTAAGTAAATGTTTTTAACTCCCAATGCTAACAAAGACAATAAGATACATACTGCTTTTTGCTCGTACCAAGAAAGTACTAAGGTTAAAGGAAGGTCATTAATACCACACTCAAAGGCATCTGCTAGAGCTTTTGCAACTTCAATTGCAGAAAAAGCATCATTGCATTGGCCCATGTCCATAAGTCTGGGTAGTCCTTCAATTTCCCCTAAATCTAGGTCATTAAATCTATACTTTCCACATGCTAAAGTAAGTATAACTGTATCTGAAGGTGCCTTCTTTACAAAGTCTGTATAGTAGTTACGGCCAGGCTTTGCACCATCACATCCACCTACTAGGAAGAAGTGCTTTATCTTTTTAGCCTTAACAGCATCAATTACCTTATCAGCAACTGATAAAACTGTATGGTGACCAAAACCAGTAACAACTTCTTTACCCCCATTGATACCTGTAATTAAGTGGTCTTCTTTATAGCCACCTAATTCTAGGGCTTTTTCAATGACAGGTGTAAAGTCTTTATCTTCTCCAATATGAACCATGTTGGGATATTGGACTACTTCTGTTGTAAAGATTCTATCAGCATAGTTGTCCTTAACAGGCATTATGCAGTTTGTTGTAAAGAGTACCGAACCTGGGATATCTATAAATTCTTTTTGTTGGTTCTGCCAAGCGGTTCCAAAATTACCCTTCAAATGTTTGTAAGCTTTTAGTTTAGGATAGCCGTGGGCTGGAAGCATTTCCCCATGGGTATATATGTTTATACCCTTGCCTTGGGTTTGTTCAAGCAAAAGTTGTAAATCTTTTAAATCATGACCAGAAATCACGATAAAGGGACCTTTTTCTATAGTCAAAGGAACGGTTGTAGGAACTGGTGTACCATAAGTTTCTGTATTGGCCTTATCTAAAAGTTCCATACATACTAGGTTAACTTGACCTGTTTCAATAACTATAGGTAAGAGTTGGTCCATAGACCAGTCTTGACTTATTGCATACATTCCCTTGTATACAAAAGACATTACATCATCATCAGTATAACCTAAAACCATTGCATGATAAGCATAAGCTGCCATTCCTCTTAAGCCTAAAAGGATTAAAGATTTTAAGGAACGGATATCTTCATTATCATTCCATAGGTCTTTCATATCATAATCTTCTACACTGGAACAAGATGCAGAACAACCTGCACATTGAGGCATTAAGAAATTCTTTTCTTGATAGACCTTGTTAATTAAAACTTTTAAAGACTCATCATCAAAGTTTACGTTGGTTATAGTGGTAAAAAGTCCTTCTAGCATGACTTTATCTGTGGACATAAAAGAACCATTGTCCATAACTGCTTTTGCTAATCCTATAAGTGCTCCTGTCAACTCATCTTGCAAGTTGGATGTTGAAGCTTCTTTTCCGCATACGCCCATTCTACTGACACATGCTTTTGATTTTACTGTTTGTTCACATTGGAAACAAAACATTTCTGACATAAAAAATCCTCCCTTATTCTTCTATATGTATTACTGAAACTGGACAGCTATCTGCAGCTTCTTGTGTGCAATCTTCAGTATCTGCAGTAACTTCTGCAATTACTTCTGCAACCCCATCGTCGTTCATAGCAAAAACTTCTGGGCAAATGTCTGCGCACAAACCACAGCCGATGCAACCATCTTGATCAATTGTAACTTTCATTCTATTTCCTCCCTTTCTGTAAATTGTAGTGTGTATTTAAAATCCCATTTGGCTTTTTCATTTTATCACATACAATTATTTTTTCTATATTATAATTCTAAGACTCTTCCATCGGTAGATAAAGTTACTGTTTGCCAAGGAATCATCTTGTCACAAGCTCTTAAGGCCTCATGGGCAGCTCTTTCTAGACCTCCACAACAAGGTACCTCCATTCTAACAATGGTTAAGCTCTTTATATCATTTTGTTTTAAAATCTCGGTTAACTTACCAGCATAGCTTCCTTCATCTAGTTTAGGACAACCAATTATGGTAACCCTATTTTTCATAAAGTCTTCATGGAAGTTGCCATAAGAAAAGGCAGAACAATCTGCAGCAACTAAAAGATGAGCCTGGTCAAAAAAGCCTGCTCTCATTGGAACCAGCTTCATTTGCACTGGCCATTGGGCTAGTTGACTTTCTGTATTGCCAAGATTGACACCTGTATTGGCACAAGGGCTTATTTCATTAGTTCTCATCTTTCTAGAGGCAGAACCTGGACAGCCTGAGGCTTGTGGAAGACTGGTTCTAGCCTTGGCTTCTCTTTTCATCTTTGCTTCTACTGCCTCTTTATCAAAGGGGTCAGCCAACCTTTCTTCAAAGCTAATTGCACCTGTTGGACAAGCTGGCAAACAATTTCCTAAGCCATCACAATAGTCATCCCTAATAAGTTTCGCCTTACCATTTACCATGGCAATAGCACCTTCATTACAGGCTTGAGCGCAAAGAGTGCAACCGATGCATTTTTCTTCATCTATATTGATAATCTGTCTATATATTTTTGTCATTTGGATCCTTTCATGTAATATATTTTCCCAATTTTTACACCTTTGTTAGTTTAACAGTAGTCAGACAAAGAGTCTGTTGCATTTGCAACATCTAGGAGGTAAAATATATTTATACCTTATGAAGGGAAGTGAAAACATATGCATACAGCAACCTTACCAAATACAGTGTATGATGCCCTAGCTAAAAATGTTCAGCTCTTTAAGGATATTGAGCCTGGAGAAATAAGGAAGATGATTGGCTGTTTAGGAGCTAAAAGTGTTTACTACAAGAAAAACGAAATTCTCCTGCTAACTCATGATAGATTAGAAAGTATTGGTCTAGTACTAGAGGGCTCTGTTTTAGTGACTACCGAAGACTTTATGGGAATGCGGTCAATCTTATCTGTAGTTTCTCAGTATGGAATATTTGCAGAGACCTTTGTTTGTGCAAATATAAGTAAGTCTCCTGTTACCATTACAGCAGCTGAAAACTCCACTATCATGTGGCTCAAATTTCCTGGTATGTTAAAAACTTGCGAAAAGTCCTGTGATTTTCATACCAAGCTCATTGAAAACATGATGAATCAATTGGCAGAAAGAAATTATCAGCTCCACCAAAAACTAGAGATCTTATCCCAAAGAAGTTTAAGAGATAGAATTCTAGCTTATCTTCACAATCATAAGCTACAAAATAGTAGCACTTCTTTTAGCATACCCTTGAGTAGAAATGAATTAGCAGACTATTTAAATGTAGATAGGGCTGCTCTTTCTAGAGAGTTGAGTAAAATGAAGGACCAAGGCATGATAGACTACAATATGAATAGATTTAAAATACTATATTAGGGAGAAAAACTTTGAAAATACAAATTATACAGCCCATGTATCCAAAAAATAACTTTACCAAGGACCAGTCCTTTAACTATATTATCAAGTCTCTAAGAAGCATCCAAGAAGCTGATTTAATACTACTTCCTGAATACTCTAATGTGCCAGGTGCAGACAATTTTCAGGAGCTTTTGGATATGTATAAAAAGAATAATGATATTTTGCTAAAAGAAGTTGAAAGTACTGCAAAAAGACTTTCATCTTTAGTGGTAGTTAATGTAGTTAAAAAAAGAAAAGAAGATACCTTTACCAATACTAGCCTTTTATATAACAGACAAGGTCAATTGGTTTTTGAATATGATAAACAGCATCTAACCTATGGTGAAACCAAGGACCTTAAATTAGACCACTCCTATAAACACAGACAAGGTCCCCATAACAGATTTGAAATAGAGGGGATGCGTTTAGCCTTTTTAACCTGTTATGATGCATATTTTCTTTCCTACATTGAAAGTATTAGTGAATACAGACCTGATCTTATCTTAATGCCCTCCTACCAAAGAAGTGAGGATGCAGATTTAATACTGGCCCAAAGCAAAATGATTGCTCAAAGATGTAATAGCTATTTACTTCGCTCTTCTTACTCTATGGAGGATAAATACAAGGGTGGTAGATCATTAATATGTGATACCTCTGGTAAAATACTAGGTGACTTAGAAGAAAAGGTGGGTCTTTTAACCTGTGATATAGACATTAGTAAAAAGAGCCTAAGGTCTAATGGACATGGCCAAGCCCTCATAGCCTCAGACCTTTTTGTCTCTCAAGGGAAAACTCCTAGAGCCTATTCATCAGCTGGTTCTTTTATTGGCCTAAATGACAATGAAGCTCCTTATCCAAGACTTTGTGCCCATAGAGGCTTTTCAGACCTTTTACCTGAAAACAGTATTTTATCCATTGCCTCTGCCATTGCCCTAGGGGCCCAAGAAGTAGAGTTTGATTTATGGCCTACCTCAGATTATGAAATTATTGCTACCCATGACCCTTCTTTTTCACATGACCCAGAAAAAAGAGTTTGGCTATATACTTATGAGGAAATTTTAAAACTAGATGCTTCTTTTAATAAGTCAGAACTTTTAAAAGGCTTACAGTACAATACCTTTGAAGAGATCTTAAAAAAGTTTAATAAGCAAACCATTATGAATATCCACATAAAAACTAAATACCACAAGGGCCAAAATGAATTTCCATATGATGAAAAAGCCTTTAAGATAATAGCTGATTTAATAGAAAAGTATGACTGCCAAGATTATGTATATATTGCAGGAGATGATGCTGTTATGGAGACTGCCTTGAAAATAGCACCTCACTTAAAACGTTGTTGTTTAGATGGTCAAAGAGACTATAGCCTTGTTGACAATGCCATAAAGTATAAGTGTCATAAACTTCAATTTTTCAAACCCTTCTTTAATCAAGAAATGATAGATAAGGCAAAGAAAAACAATATTATCTGCAACATCTTCTATGCAGATGACCCTAAAGAAGCCTTGGATTATTTAGATATGGGAATTGATACAGTGCTTACTAATAATTTCTTTTTAGTCCAAAAATATCTTAAAGAAAATAATCGCCTGTAAGATAATACAGGCTTTGTACTTTCTTTATTATTTACATAAAACATAAAACCCTATTTTTAATAGAAATAGGGTTTTTAAAGTCCAAATAAAATCTACTCTAAAGTAGGAACCCTTTGGATATTGGGATTTCTAAAGTGGTCACACTCATCATAAGAGGTGGTGGAAAACTCAGAAATAACCGCTCCATCTTTATCAGCTTGGAACCAGTGCCAGGTGTTGGGATAAAGGGTATACTGGTCTCCTGGATTTAAAACTATTTCATTAAAAACAGTATAGTGCTCATCAGGAATTCTAGCTGAAACTTTATCTACAGGCTCACCTTCTACATATAAATAAACTCTTCCATATCTAACTCTAAAGGTTTCTTCTTTTCCCTTGTAATTTTTATCATCTATAGGGGCATGGACATGTTCTGGACAGGTTTGATAGGGGTGTAAAACCATTTCTTTTGCACAGGTGGTTTCTGTATTAACATAGGTAACAATGCTCAAACCAGACACATAAAAATCATTTAAACCAAAATCTGCTATTTCAATATTTTCTTTCTCTTCATCTGTTAGCACAATATGGGCTTTTTCATACATTTCTAAAGCCTTATCTTTAGCTATTTTTATATCTTTTGCCTTCATATTCATCCTCCTTGTCATAAAATGATTTTATGTCAGCACACATCTTTAGTCAACAGAGGAAGATTGGACTTTATCTACTTTTTAAATCTCTTTTACTAAATATCAAAGCTTGTATTGTGCTGAATTCTTTGAATTAATCAACTATAATATATGTGTAGATATATTAACCATATAAATACTTAAGTAAGCCACCGATATATGTATTAGCACAGATTATGATAAATAAGGAAATAGCTAGGAAAATGACCAAAACTATTGAGACAGAAAGACTCATTTTAAGAAAGTTTAAATATTATGACTTGGAAGACCTATATGAATTTGGAAAAAATCCCTTTGTTGGTCCTAATGCTGGTTGGCCTCCTCATTCTTCTATTCTTGAAAGCAAGGCCTATCTAGATGTCTTCATAAAATATGATAATGTTTGGGCTATTGAGTACAAGGCCAATAAGAAGGTTATAGGTACAATAGGCCTACATGAGGACCTATTAAGAACCACAGTAAAAAACCTAAACAGTAGATGCCTTGGCTATGCCCTATCCTACAATTTCTGGGGCCTAGGCATAACCACTGAGGCTGTTTTAGCTATAATAGATTATGCCTTTACATCCATGAATTTAGACATTATTGCTGTGGACCATTATGTAGAAAATACAAGGTCAAAAAGGGTTATTGAAAAAGCTGGATTCAAATATGAAGGCACCTTAAGAAAGGCTAAAAGGTCCTATGACAACAAGCCAAAAGACATTATGTGCTACTCTCTTTTAAAAAAAGAGTGGGAGCAAAACAAAAATATCAGTACTTAAGCCTTATCTCCCTATGTGGATATCTTTGATTGACTTATATAAGTTTGACCTATAAAATCCTTTTATGAAGAAAAATAATACAAATCCAAGAACTGAAAAACTTAAAAGACAATATATTATCCATATAGCTCTTTATGCCTTTATTTTTAATATGTTACCCCTAGTAGCTATAGCCTTAAACCAGCCAGGTATCTTAGTGTTTTTACTCCTCCTAGGCTTTCCCTTAGCTTGCTTTGTAGCTTCTTTGGTTTTTGGTATTTTTAATGGTTACAAGTGGATATATACAATTTTCCCACCCCTACTCTTTCTTCCATCAGTCTTCATCTTCTATAACTTTACAGCCCTTCCCTATACCTTGATATATTTTCTTGCCACAAACATTGGCATAGGAGCAGGTACATATTTTGCATATGCCTTTTCTAGAAAGAAAAAAGGTGATACAAATGTTAAGGTTAAGAACAAGCCTAAAGTAGAAACTAAAATTAAAAGAAAATAATATAAAAGAACTTTGGATAAGAAAAACCCCATAAGTTTACTTGTCCAACTTTGGGGTATTTTAATTATTCTTATCTTTTATTTATTGCTATATTAATGTATCTTTATTTCAGTTTAACTTTCTTATCAACATTAAGAACAAATATTGAAGCACCACCAACAGTTACTTCTTCTGGTAGGCTATCATTTTGCAAACCATTGCCAAAGGAGGCTGTAGAGGGGGCTGGTTTTTTTCTAGTCTTGCAGTGCTCAGATAATATCTCTATAACCTTATCGGTTTTGTCTTCTTCTACACCAATTAAAAAGGTAGTATTTCCCACCATTAAAAATCCTCCAGTGGTGGATAATTTTGTTACAGAAAAACCTGCATCGGTTAAGGCCGAAGCAGCAATATTACTGTCATCATTATTTACAATTGCTAATATTAATTTCATAGGCATTTTCTCCCTCTTTACTAATTATATCACACATAAGCAGATAATTTCTGCTTGCTAGACTTGTCTAGGTTGTCATAGTTTTCAATCTCATACCGGTTATCATTATTGTCTCTAAAGAGTATTCTGGTTTGGTGAATAAGCTTAATGTCATTATATCTATGCCAGATTTCAAACTTTCTTTCACCTTTGTCGGTTAGTACATGCATATTAATGTTTCCACTAATCTCTTTAACCTCTATAATCTTAAGGATTTTAGGAATTCTATAATACTCGTCTAAACAGTCCTCTATTGCCTTTTTAGAATCTTCCATTAAAGTGTCTAGATTTCTAATGATAGCAACTTCCTTTTCATCTTGATCTAAAAGAGTAATGTACTTTCTAAGACCTGATATGGGAAAAAGTCTTCTAGGCTCAAGATTGAAAAATAGTCGACCGTCATACATCTTAACATCCACATGGGTCAAGTCTTTTCTTGTAATCATAGCATTATCATATTCAATATAGGGGGTATTCATAGCATCCTCCTTATTCAAACTTCTCGTCTTCTTTTGCCTTTTGTAGCTTAGAAGACATGGCTTGTATTTCTATTAACTTGTAGTACTTACCCTTAAGTGCTAGTAGTTCTTCTGGACTTCCCGCTTCAATAATCTCTCCTTCGTCTAAGACCAAGATCTTGTTGGCCTTTCTTAAGGTGGATAATCTGTGGGCAATCATTAGGGTAGTTCTGCCAGCTATTAATCTTTCAATAGCTTCTTGAATTAAAAGCTCAGTTTCAGAGTCCACTGCAGCGGTGGCTTCATCAAAAATCATAATACCTGGATTTCTTAAAACAGCTCTGGCAATGGAAACTCTTTGTCTTTCCCCACCAGATAATCCAGTTCCTCTTTCTCCTAATACTGTGTCATAGCCGTCAGGAGTTTTTATAATAAAGTTATGGGCATTGGCAATTTTTGCTGCATTGATGACTTGTTCTACTGAAGCATTTTCAGAACCATAAGCTATATTGTTAAAAATTGAATCATGGAACATCATAGGCTCTTGTTGCACATAGCCAATTTGAGACCTGTAAAATTCCATATCAATCTCTCTAATATCCTCACCATCCATAAGGATACGACCTTCATAGTTGTCATAGTAGCGCATTATTAAGTTAATGAGAGTAGACTTACCAGAACCGGTAGTTCCCACTATACCTACAATATCTCCAGGCTCTATGGTCAGATTAATATTTTTTAGGGTCATCTTTGTTCTATCAAAGGAAAAGTCAACATCTTCAAACTCAATCTTTCCTCTTAATCTGTCAGGATGCTTGCCTTTTCCTAGGTCTTGTTCAGGTTGGGCATCTATAATATCAAAGACTCTTTCTGCTGATGCAACAGCTGCTTGAACTGAGTCATTAAAGTTGGCAAAGAAGTTAACAGGTCCATAAAACATGGCTGTGTAGGATATGAAAGAAACCAAAAGACCTAGAGATAAGCCTCCTTGGCTATCTATTACCCATTTACCTCCAACTCCCCAAATTAACAAAGAACCTAGGGTTACAAAAAATCCTACTAGGTGGGGAAACAAGGTAGTTATTTTCGCAGACTCAATATCTGTCTTTAACCACTCTTGATTATATCTATCAAATTTACCAATTGCTTTTTTCTCATTGGTAAAAGCCTTTATAACTCTAACTCCAGGAATGGTATCTGTTAGTATTGATGAGACTGCAGCCCACTTTCTCCATATCCTTCTGTAATAGGGTAAAATCTTTTTACCAAATATTCTTGATCCTGTTACAACCAAGGGAACAGGTATTAAGGATAAAAGGGTTAATCTCCAATCCATAACAAACATAATGACAATAATCCCAATTAGTAAGAAAAACTGGACCACTACCTCTTGGGTTATTCTCATGGTAAAGCCTTGCAAGGTGGAGGTATCATTACTAATTCTAGTTATAACTGAGCCGGTAGAGGTCTTATCATAAAAGCGCATAGGTAGGTATTGAGCCTTAGCATATATGTCACTTCGTAGGCTAGCAACAATCCTATCTCCTCCAACCCTTAGCAAATATGCCCTTATAGTCCCTATAAAATACTGGATAACATAGGCTCCTAAAAGAATAAAGACAACATTTAGCAGCATCTTTTTATCACTATTAGGTATAACTTCATCCACCATCATTTTAGTAATGTAGGGTGGAACAAGAGTCATTGCTGTAGTAATTAAAGAGAGTATAAGGGAGATGGTTAAAAGAGTAGAGTGTGGCTTAATGTACTTTAATAACTTTTGGGCAATCTTCCCCTTAGACTGGCAGTGTAAGCAGTCTGCTCCTTCTCTTACTAAGGGCCTTTGGCACTTAGGACAGGTCTTTAATTGTTTTTCAAAAACTGCCCCAATAAAGTCCAAGGCTCTTTCTAAAGTTTGGCCTTCTTTTAGTCTTTCCATAAAGTCTATAGAAGATTCAGCTAAACCTGCTATGGCATAGGTAAAGCGGAAGAAGTCAATTTTTTCCTCTCCCTTTTCTATAACCATAATGGCATTACCATAAAACCTCTTTATATATGCCTTATCAATAGTTGAAAAGGATATATGCATAAGTTTATCTTTATGCTTTTCATCAAAAGAATAAAAAGAATCTTTAGTTACAGCCAAAACAGAATCATTGTAGTGACCATCTAAAGATAAATCACCTACAATAAAGAACAGCACTTGGTCATAGATTTTTAAATCTTGCAACTTAGAAATAATACTATTTGATATAGGTTTATTGGTTAATATGTGTTCGATATCGTCTCCCATACTTTTACCTCCTTAAACCCCATGGCGCAATTATCGGTTAAGCCTGACAAAAAGTCAACTAGCAATTTGCCTATTCTTGTTAATAATCCTACATTTTGATAGAATCCCCTTATTGAAAATATTTGTATGGGGTGTACTTATGGATAAAAAAGAAATTAAAAGTGATAGGTATAAGAAAATTAGAAAAGAAGCTGAAACTTGGGCTAACCAAAAAATTGCTCAAATGACCTTGGAAGAAAAAATGAGACAACTTTCCTCCTTCTTTCCCAATGGTAATAGCAGATTAGGAATTCCCCATATGCAACAAGGAGAATGCCTCCACGGTGTAGTTGCAGATTTAGCAACCTCCTTTCCCCAAGCTCTAGCCTTAGGCTCAACCTGGAATCCAGACTTAATTGAAGAAGTAGCTACAGTAATTGCAAAAGAAGCAAGAGCTTTAGGAATCCACCAGTGCTACTCTCCCATGGTAGCCATATCTAGAGACCCTAGATGGGGAAGAATACAAGAGTCTTATGGAGAAGATCCCCATCATGTAGCAGAGATTGGAGTAGCCTATGCCAAAGGTCTGCAAGGGACAGGAGAAGAATACTTAGACCAAAACCATATAATAGCTACTGCTAAACACTATGTAGCTGATGGTGAACCCTTAGGAGGTTTAAATGGGGCTGCTATGGAGATATCTTTAAGAAGTCTTCACGAAGTTCATTTGCTCCCCTTTGAAAGAATGGTAAAAGAGGCCAATGTAGCTTCAATTATGCCAGCCCACCATAGCTTAAATGGAATCCCCTGTCACAGTAACCACTACCTCCTACAAGATGTCTTAAGAGACATGTATGGCTTTGATGGAATAGTTGTTTCTGACAATGGAGATATTAGAAAACTACATACAGACCTTTATGTTTCAGATGACCCAAGAGACAGCGCTGCCATGGCCATAGAAGCCGGTGTAGACACTGAACTAGCCTGGATGATGCCCTGGGGAGAGAGCCGTATGTATGGACCAGTTTTACAAGAAGCTGTAGAAAAAGGTAAAGTTGACATATCTAAGGTGGACCAAGCGGTTAGAAGGGTTTTAATAAAAAAATATCAAATGGATTTAATGTCAGACCCAACAGCTGATCCTAACCAAGAAACTCTTGAAAACATTTATGCAGATGCAAAAACAGAAGAACATATTTCTATGGCAGGTAAAGCCCTCTATTATGGAAAGTCTAGGGATGACAAAGAAGAAATCCTTTATGATGAGAGTCATAACAAGTTAGCTTTGGACACAGCCTTAGAGTCCTTAATCCTATTGGAAAACAAAAAGAATCTTCTTCCTTTAAAGGCAGAAGATATTAAAAACATGGCCATTATTGGTCCCAACGCCACAAGACTTCTTTTAGGAAACTATTCCACCTTAAATCCTAGATACTATGTATCTGTTCTAGATGGTATTGAAAAAGTTGCAAAGGACAAATTCCAAATTGACTATTATCCCGCCCTAGACCCTGACCACTATATGGCAGAGGATATAGATAAGGCAGTAGAAGGTGCAAAAAAAGCAGATGTAACCTTACTAGTATTAGGTGGTAATGAAATAACCTGTATGGAAAACCAAGATACAGATGATTTGAACTTAAAAGGAGACCAAGAAGAGCTTCTTAAGAGGGTGGCTAGAGTATCTAAAAACCTAATATTACTTTTATTAGATGGCAGACCTAGTTCTATAAATTTTGCAAAAGAAAATGTAGACAATATCCTACTAGGCTTTTTCTTAGGACAAGAAACAGGTAATGCAGTGGCTCAAATTCTATTTGGACAAACTAGTCCCTCTGGCAAGCTTCCTTTAACTATTCCAAGAAATGTAGGACAAGTTCAATGCCACTACAATAGATTCCATCCAGGTAGAAGACCTGACTATTACAGATCTCCTGTTAGTCCTCTTTACCACTTTGGATATGGCTTGAGTTATTCCAGCTTTACTATATCTGAACCTAAGGTAAATAAAGATACCTTTAAGATAGATGAAGAAGTAGAAATACAAGTTACTATTAAAAACACAGGCACTATGCAAGCCCGTGAAACTGTTCAACTCTATATCAAAGATGTAATTGCCTCTAGAGTAAGGCCTGTAAAGGAATTAAAGAAGTTTGAAAAAGTTAATCTAAAGGCCCAAGAAGATAAAACTATTTCTTTTAAACTAAACAAAAGAGATTTTGCTTTTTGGAAGGATGATGGCTGGGTAACAGAGGCTGGTGAATTTATTATAATGGTTGGAGCAGATAGCGAAAACCTAAAAGAAAGGCAGATTTGGCTTGAAGAATAAATATAAATGTATCATTTTTGATTTGGATAATACTCTTTTAAGTTACGACCTATCAGCCTATGAGGCTATAAGGATTTTTCTTGAAAGATATAATATTAAGGATTCTTCTTTAGAAGAAGTATTTATAGATATGTGCAATAAACTTTGGACAGATTTTGGACTAAACAGATTGAAAGATCCTTTTATTCAAAAGAACTATCATGAGCTTTCAGAAGATTACGCCATAAGAAGGTTTGAGGTTTTTTCACCCCACTTAAAAGGCAGTATGGCCAAAACAAAAGGAGCAAAAGAGTTATCCTTAGAATTTGATGAAATATTCGCTTCTTGTCATATTTTTGAAGAAGGGGCTTTAGAAGTGGTTGAAAAACTTTCAAAAGACCATTTAATTGGCATTGCTACCAATGGCTTGAGTAGACTGCAAAGCAAAAGAGCTCACCCTTTTTCAGACTATACAGACCATCTTTTTGTCTCCCAAGAGATTGGACATGTAAAACCCTTGGAAGACTTTTATCTTCATATTCTAAAAAAGACCAAGATGGATGTAAAAGACTGTTTATTCATAGGTGACCTTTATACTACCGATATTATGGGGGCCTTAAATGTAAAGATGGATGCCTGTTGGTATAGACCAAGAGCTGGAGAAAAAGAAAACTTCCTAGAAGATAATATAGATGATTATAATAAAGAGGTCTTGCAAATAAGAGCTCTAAGAGACCTACTAGAGCATGTGTAAAAGAAAAAGAGGAAAGTATGAAGTACAAGGCTATCTTGTTTGATTTAGATGGAACCCTTTTAGATACAATAGATGATTTAAGAGACAGCATGAACAAGGCTCTTGCAAAGTTTGGCTATCCCCAAATAAGTGTGGATGAGGCTAAAAGCTTTGTGGGAAGTGGGGTAGAAAGATTTTTGGAATTAGCCCTACCTGAGGGAAAAGAAAACAAAAACTTTGATGAAGCATTAGAATTTTTCAAGCAAGATTACTCGAAAAACATGTTTCACAAGACTGGACCCTATAAGGGCATAATGGAACTACTAAAAACTGTTAAAGAAAGAGGCTATAAAACGGCTATTGTTTCAAACAAGTTTGATAAGGCAGTAAAAGAACTAACACCAATATATTTTGAAAACTACATTGACTATGCAGTTGGTGAATCTGAAAGTGAAAGAAAGAAACCAGCCCCAGACCTGATCTTTAAGGCTCTTGAATTACTAGAAGTAGAAAAAGATGATGCAGTTTATATAGGAGACTCAGATGTGGATGCTAATACAGCCTTAAATGCTAATATGGATTTTATAGGTGTATCATGGGGTTTTAGAAAAAAAGAGCTCCTATATTCCCTAGGAGCCAAGGTTGTCATTGATAGTCCAGACCAGTTGTTAGAAGAAGTTTAAAAGCCATTTGTACATGGGTATGACTTCTATCTCTATTCCTTCTTCTTCAATAACTTCTTCTTCATTAAAGGTTAGAATAATATTTTTCTCTACCTTTTCATATTTATTAAAATTGATAATAGAAGTTAGTTCTCTTTTCTTAGTTTCTGGATTTAAAACAGAGTAACTAGACTGTATAGCAAGAGAATTTTGCGGAACATAGAAGTCTAATTCACTATTTTTGTCTTGATAAAAGTACACATTTTCCCTACCATACTTTCTTATTAAACTTAATGCCACAAGGTTTTCTAAAAGAGATGGATTAGCATCAAGCAAAAAGAGATTTGTCAGTCCACTATCAATAAAATAGTATTTAGGGTTTGTTGTTCTTTCAACTATTTTTTGCGAATAATTTTCTATATCAAAGATCAAAAAGGAATCTTTCAAATAATCTATATATTGAATAACTGTTGTTTTACTTATACTAATCCCTACTGACTTTATGATATTGGTTAAGCGGGTATAGGAAAGAGCTTGGCCAACACTTTCTGCAAGTTTTTTCACAAGCACCTCTAAAGCCTTTGTATTAACAATTTGATTTCTAGCTATTACATCTCCTAAAAATATCTTATTATATACACTACTTAAATAATCCCGCTTGTTATTAAGCTTAGGTAATTCTGGAAACCCTCCAAAAACCATATACTCAAAAAAGAGCTTTAATAGTTTTGCTTGTTCCCTAGTCGAATACAAAGAAGTCTTATCCCAAGAATGGTTTTTAGCTTTCAAAAACTCTTTAAAACTATAGGTATAAATATGCTTGCTTAAATATCTACCACCTAATATAGCTTCTATTTCTTTACTTAATAAACTAGCATTACTTCCAGTTATATACACTAGTCTTTTTTCATCTGCAATACGTCTTGCAAAGTTTTCCCAGCCATCAATGTTTTGAATCTCATCTAAGAACAATATTGGTTCTTTATCATGTAAAGAATAAAAAGCCTCAAAAATACTATTAAAATCACTTTGTTTAAACCCTAATAAACGTTCATCTTCAAAGTTTAGGTATATGAACTCATCCCAACTATGACCCTTTTTAACTAATTGGTCCATTATTTGATAGAGCATGTATGATTTTCCACTTCCTCTAACGCCAGTCATCAAAAGCGGTGAATTCTCTTCTATTAAAATATCTCTTATATCAAATACAATCCTTTTAACAATATCTTGTCGTTCTATAATAATCTGATTTAGTTTTTTAATTGATAAGTACATTTTTATCACCTAATTTGAAGGAAAATCACTATTTAGCTTATTCTGTCCAGTGTACTGGACATTATTTACACCTTTTTGTCCAGTCGACTGGACACTTTTATATATCTAGTTGCTTTACCAGTGCCAATTCTTTTAATTAAGTTTTTATCTAGTAGTTCATTTATAATATTTACAGCCTGGGTCGGCCCCAAGCCCATAACTTCCTCTACCTGTCTACGACTTATTATTTTTTGATTAGTAAACAGTTCTAAAACAGGCAAATATCTTATATATTCTTCTTCAATCTCATTAACCTGTAGATATTTTGATTCAATATTGACATTAGGCAATATTACCCTAAAAGCACCCTTAACATTTTCGAATACTGGCTTTAACTCTGAGTTTCTGTAACTGCTAATTATTTTACTTATACCTGTACCATATGCTTCAATAAGTTTTAGTCTATAAAACAGTGCTGCTAATTTCTCATTTCTTGTTTGTGAAGCACCAAGCATCGCTGCTTCTAAAGATAGACCAGGTACTAATCCACCTAAAGAAACGATCTCCAAGCGATCTGTAAATAAATTTATAAGAGTGCTACCACTAAAGGAATAATCTCTGTGAACAATTGCATTAAGCAAGACCTCCCTTACCGCATCTTCTGGATAATCTCTGATGTCAGTTCTAAGCAAGCCGTGAAAACTTGCCTTTGTACCGTTATAAAAGTCGATGATATTATAAACATCTCTAAGCTGCGAAAATATAGACCCTTTAAATTCTTTTCTATTTCTAGATATTGATTTGTCCTCTCCTTGAAAAACAGCAAACTTTATAGAGTGTTTACATTGGTCTGACACCAATAAACCCATATTAGTGTAAGTTCCATCGGATGTTATAATACCGAGGTTTTCCATTTGAATCTTAGTAAATTCTAGTTTCCTTTTATCAAACTCTTCTTTTACAGCATTAAAGGTTAAGTTTTCAAATATTGAAGGATTCATATGAGTTTATATGCCCTTTCTTTTTGATATTATAAATTTTGAATTCTATTTATATTTTGATTATATAGAAAAATATTAGGATAACTACACTTAAAGGGCTTTATTGTAATATGTTGAAACTACCTACATTATTTCGCAAGATTTTTTTAAAAAAGGCACTGAATGATTAATCCAATGCCTTAGTGTTAGTAGTCTATATCTGTCTTTTATTCTATTCTAGCCACACCTTAATATCTAAAGTCTCACCTTCTTTGGCTGGAATAATATTATCTGTAAAGCTTTCTTCTTTACCATTAACTTCAATCTTAGCAATCTTATTCAAAGAACCTTCTTCAGCTTTGATATAGGAAATTTTGTATCTGCAGCCTCTAAAGATCTTACTTATAGATGCTTCTTTCCATGAAGGTGGTAAGCATGGTTTAAGTTTTAGACCTTCCATTTCAGCTTGTAGGCCAAAGATATGCATTACTACACTTTTTACCAACCAAGCATTAGTTCCAGTTCTCCAAGATTGACCAGGAGTTCCAGCCCTGTATCCATGGTAGTCTAGATAGTAGCAGTTAAACATACAGTAGGGCTCTCCCACTGTTGGGAAATAGTCATTATCAAAAGGTAGCATCTTTTTAAGATTCTCTTCTACCCTATCATTTCTTCCTATCATGGCATCAGCTGCTAATTTCCAAGCAGCTGGATGGAGATAGACTCCTCCGTTATCTTGAATACCACCAGGTTTTTCTGCCATTGAACCAATATAGTCATACTGTTTGGTGTAGGCTGGTTTGGATAAAAGAATTCCTACAGGGCTTTGTAATTCTTTTTCAGCATAATCCATAGCTTTAATATGTCTATTGTCCTTATTAAGACCAGCAAAGACTGCCCAGATTTGTGGATTTAAAAAGATCTTTCCTTCTTCTTGGGTTTTAGAACCTAGAGTAATATCATCATCTGTTTTGGCATAGATATAGTAGTCACCATCCCAAGCATGCTCATCAATCCTATCTTTCATTTCATTATATCTTTTTAGATATATTTTTTTGTCCTCTTCTAGACCTAGGTAGCCAGCTAACTCTGATAGTTCTTTTGCAGCTAAGCACCAGGCTATGGACAACCAAACTGAAACACCTTTTCCTTCTAGGCCAGCATAGTTAATACAGTCATTCCAGTCTCCCCCCCAGATTCTAACTAAGCCATAAAGGCCAGTAAAGTTCCATAAGAAGTCTACGGACCTTTTTATATGCTCATATACACTGGCAGATGTCTGGTTATTAAACTCAACTTCTTCATGCAAAATACTTGCATCACCCAACTCTTTTACTATGTCATACACTGCAAAGGTCAGCCAAACTGTGTTGTCTGCAAAGTTTCTATCCTTTATGCTTCCATCAATAAAGGTTCTAGGAGCATATCCATTTTCATATTGATAGGTAAGTATTCTCTTAATTCTTTTCCATGCCAATTCAGGATCGATTAAGGATAAGCCATCAGTATCTTGAGAAAGATCCCTATAACCATTGTGTCTTACCCTAGCCCATCTAGATCCCATATCAGTTGCATAGAACATCCAGTAATTCATTAACTTATCAAAGTTTTCCCAAGGAGTTTTAATGGAGACTTTTTCCAATCTTTCCTTGTACTTGTCCACCATGGCCTTAAAGTTTTCTTCAACAAAAGCATCAGTGGGAACAAGTATCTCATCTTTATTAAAGGCAATGCCAAGAACAAAATGTAAGGTTATTTCTTCATTAGCCTCAAGGACTAGGTCATTTTGTAAAGCTAAGGTTAGTTTCTCAACAAGACAAGTACTGTTAGAACAACCTCTTTTTTCTTCTAAGACCTTAGGTCTTTGCTTATCTCCATAAGCACCTACAAAGGCATTGTAGGCGGAATCAAAGCCATTATAGGGCTTTGATGAAGACATATAGCCATAAAGAGGAAGATTTCTTTTGGTATTGTATGGTTTGTAGAAAAAGCCATATACAGCATTTTTATCTTCCATGCCATCTCCTCTAGCAATATTATAGCCTTGAGGTTTGTAGGCATCATCTATATCTGTTTTTGCATGGGTAAAAAGAGATAGTTTTCTCTTTTTATCTGAATTATTCTTTATGGTAACAGTCCAAATCTCTCCCTTAAAATCATTGGGCACAAAGATTCTAACCTTTGAGCTAATCTCATTATTAGTCAAGGCTATTTGAGAATAACCTTGGCTATGGGTACAAGAATAATCTTTGTAGCCATAATTTATAGGTAGGGCAAAAAGGCTCCAATAATTTTTATCTTCATCTTGTATAAAAATATTTCTATCCATCACTAAAGGAATTCTTCTACCCAGTTTATCTTGTAAAAATCCTTCTCCATACCCCACTTGAGAGGTAAAACTTATATAATCATCATTAAAAAGATAGTTATACCAATGCCTTGGTGTATCTGCTTCGGTTATTACAAAATCTCTACCTTCTCTTTCATAGTGGCCATACCATTTATATGTCATTTGTCCCTCCCTTTTAAGCTATACTTTAATGTTACCTTTTTAGCCTTTACTTTAGCACTAACCCTATAGAGTTGGTCTTGCCCCCAAGCTTCTGCCATACGACCTCTTTGGGCTTGTCCTTCTCCTAAACCATGTCTATTAAGAATAGATACTTCTTCAAAGCTAATACTATCTGCATTTTCTACTTCTATTACTGTATCTTGTGTATATATCTTATGTCCTTCTATCTTAGGTTCTTTGTACAATAGAAGATTTCCATAGATTTCATTTTCTTCCAAAAGCTCAATATCATCTTCAATTAATACTTGATCTTCTTTCATAAAGACACTTCTTTTGTAGGAAACAATATTAGCCTCTTCAGGATAAGCTTCTCTTAGCTCCATACTGATTGTCTTTTTATCTCCATCATATTTTACATCTCTTGCCCTAAACTTAGCTCCATACTCTTGAATGTGTTCACCAATTTGGGCCACATTATGATAAGAAGAATTGACATACCATAAAGCGTAGCGATTACTTGAAAAGGTTATGGCACTATAGGTGTCTACACCAGCATCCACAACAACAGGTATGTTTTTATGATAATAGATAAAATGGCCTACATCATTGTGATTATGAGATTCTCTATTGTGTCCTCCCTTAATGGCAAAGACATAGTTGTCATTTCTATGAATAAATACTTGGGTATCTTCCATAACTACATCATTTAAAGGTATATACTCATCTAATCCATCAAAGTTTGCACCTTCAATAAAGCTGTAGATATTACGCATTGCAAAGTTATGGGCATTTTCCAGATAATAGTCCATGGTTTTTGCATAAGCCATTAGGTTTCTATTATTAGTATATTTGCCAAAACGATATATTAAATAGGGGTCTGAGTTTTCTATAACTGGTGGGCAATCTGCAAAGTTTACATAAGCCCCCTTAGAAATAGACATTTTACGGATATAGTCTCCCATGTTATAGATTAAGGGTTCTGAGAACTTGTTTATCTTACCTTCAGATATTTTATATAGGAAATACAAAAGATCAAAGTAGGTTCCACCTGCAGCAGACCAATAGGAGGGGCCTTCATTACAGCCACCATCTTCTTTATATGTATCCAAAAACACATCAGTATAATCTAGTATCTTTTCAAAAAGAGCACAGGTTCTGTCCATGTTTTTCTCTACTATACCTATGATGAATAATATATTTGAATAAATCCAAGGATTCCAGTTATTTATAATGTGGTTAGGAATTAAGCCATTGTACCACCATTCTTCTGAATAGTTTTCAAAGGCTAAGATAATCCTATTATTAAGTTCATGCTCCATCCTTCTTTTTATGGTGCCTTCATTTACTCCCCTAGCATCTATATCAATCATATCTCCCAAAAGAGCATATGTTAAAGCAATAAGGGCTCCTGTTGCTGCAGAGAATAAATCAATATAGTTTACATCTTCATATTCATAACGCAAAGCTCCTAATCCCTTACTATGGGCTGGTACAATCCAAGTGCTTTCTTCTAAGATAAGCCAGACAAGGTCTCCTATTTTTTCCATGTACTTACCTGACAAAGTGCAAACTTCTCCATATATTAAATCTAGAAGCATTGCCCTTCTTTTGTAATAGTCATCTTGGTAGTTACTCCTATTTCCATTTATTGCAAACTCTTTATACACACTGGCTAGTAAAACTGGAATATCTTCAGCCAAGGCCTTATCTGCCTTATCAATAAAGGCTTTCTTTTCTTCCTTGGTCATAGTTTTAGCCTTTGCTTCAACCTCGCTTTTAAGTTGCTTAATGTACTCATCATTGGATATGATTTTCCCGTCACATTTAAAATCTGTAAATAGTTTCATTCTTTACCTCTCCTTTGATTTAGATATATCCCAATCGTATAAGACATACATAACCTATTATGCAATTAATAGCCTTTTATTTCAAGAAAGATAGGGCCTTAATAAAGACCCTTATCATTAGCTAGAGGAACTGAAAGCTGTTTCAGTTCCTCTATTGAACATTTAAGGTCCTGGATTATAAGATTAGCTTTGGAACATATAATTGAAGTAATCTCTTATTATTAAAGCTTGATTGAATATTTCTGTACATATGGGCTGAAATGTTCAACGTTACCCAAGATGATAACGATTATAAATAAAGACATATATTACTTTTCACAATTCTTACTGCTATAATAAACTTAATCTTTAGTATGAATGGAGATAAAAATGAAGTTTTCAATTTTTGCAGATATTCACCATTACCCAGAAGTTTTTATGGGTGGAACATATGAAGACTTAGACTTTATAGAAGCTAGAGCCATAAAAGAAGGCTGCTCTTTTGTAATACAGGCAGGTGACTTTACCCACAAGCCTGCAGCTGCTACTGACTATATAAAGCGCTATAACAACTTTAAAATACCTACCTATCACTGTTTAGGGAACCATGATACTGACAGAACCCCCCTTGAAGAAACACTTAAACTATACAATATGGATAAAGGCTATTACTTTTTTGATAAAGAAGGATATAGATTCATTATTTGTGATACCAATTACTATTTACTTGATGGCCAATATATTCATTATGATATGGGCAACTATTACTCACAAAAAGGCAACCTAGACTGGATGCCACCGAGTCAAATAAAGTGGCTTGAAGAGACAATCAATTTGTCTGCTAATCCTTGTGTAATAATTAGTCATCAAAGTTTTGAGCGCTGTAATGGTGTGAAAAATAGAGAAGAAGTTCAGAAGATAATTAATGAAGCAAACAAGAAAAAACCTAATAGTGTAATAATGTGTATTAATGGTCACTATCATCGGGACAACTTAAGAGTTATTGATAATGTCTTGTATTTTGACCTAAATTCAGCATCTTTTGATTGGATAGATAACCCCCATGATAAGTATCCTGAAAGTTTAAGTAAAGAACATGCTAAAGCTTCTAATACCCTCATATATAATGATCCTATCCATGCTGTAATAAGCCTTGAAGGCAATAAAATAAATATCTTAGGTATGGAAAGCTCCATGTTCATGGGGATAAATAGAGAGCATACAGATAACCCAGTATATGACCCAGCAGGACGTAGAGTTACACCAAGAGTACAATCTGCAAAGATAAGCTTGGGATAATATAAGGCAATTTAGTAGGCTTTTTGCTTAGTGCAAGATGGAGTACTTTTATGAGAACTTATATAAATCTTCCAAAATAAATGAATAGTTATTTTGAATATCTTTAGCAAATCCTGATTTAGAAAAGAATCCTATTGTAGTTTCTCCTAAGTATTGGGCTTTATGCTCAAGTTCCTTTACTTCTTTTTTTCCAATAGGAGCAACTGTCCACTTACATTCAAAGGCAAATAATTCTTGATTCCTTTTCATAACTATATCTATTTCTATGTCCGTTTTTGTTTTAGAGTCATTGAACCAGTACCTTCCTATACCTTCTATTGAATCTTTGTATTTTCGCATTAAAAATTGCTTGCAAATTTTCTCGAACTCAAAAGAAATGAATTCATTGAAATGAGGCTCAATATATGTATTGAAAAACCTATCTGAGCCCATAATTGTTTTTTGAGTTTTTAAGTTTTCCAAAAATTTATAATTAAATTTAAACAATTGATCTTTTACACTATATATTGTTTTTCTAGAATTAGGCCCTTCCCCAAAACAATACTCCCGCTCTACTATACCCAAGTTTATAAGGATCTCTACATACTTAGAGGTTGTTCCTGTGTTTGAAATACCAGCTTTAGTTGATATCTCATTCAATTTTGTTGCACCAGACGCAATTGCATTAATAATCTTTCCATATGTTGCAACACTTCTAACCTCTTGACTTAAGAAAAAATTAACTTCATCCTCAAACATTGCTCCATCTTCAATTAATAAGGAAATAATATTTTCTTTTACACTTTTTTTATCATTAATTCTATTAATATAAAAAGGCACTCCTCCAAATACACTATAGTATTTAACCTTTTCTTCCTCGGAGGCCTTAGGATAGAACTTTGCTGCATCAAAATAGTCAAAAGCCTCTATTTTTAATTTAAAAGTTGTCCTTCCATAAAGAGGTTTTTTATAGGAGATAGAATCTTCAATCATACCTACGTGGCTGCCAGATATGATCAATTTCAAGTTTGATGTCAATAAACTATGGTCAATAATATTTTGCACTATTGATAAGATTCCTTTATCACTAGACATTAGATAGGTAAATTCGTCAATAATTAAAATTGTTTTTTCATCCTTGCTTCTACTTACCAAATATTCAAAAAGTTGCTCTAAACTTTCAAATGTAAATGCTTGGTTAAAATGATTTGCTACAGTTTTACTTAATTGTCTTAAGTTATGCTCTAATCCCATTTCATTTGCTACATAGTAAATAGCATTATATTTTTTTACGACTTCTTGCAAAAGACGAGTTTTACCAATTCGTCTTCTCCCATAGACTATACCAAATTCGAAAGAATCACTATTTATTTTGCTATCTAATATTTTAAGTTCTTTTTCTCTTCCTATAAACATATGGCCTCCAACTGTATCTAGATAAACTTTATCATAATACAGCTATTATATAGGAAAATCTCTTTCTTGTCTAGAAACAAGAAAATAGACCTATTCATATTTTAAAAATCTCTTCTGTAGTTCCATATCTTATATCTAAACATCAACAATATACCCTTGTAGTAATATGGAAACAGAAAAATCGAACATTATATAAAGCAAATAGAAATTAATTAGAACTATTCCTTTGCTGCTCTGGCCATAGCTAATATATTGGCAGCAGGAACATTGGGTAGAATCTCTTCATGACTAAGAGAGACAACTATGTTAGGTCCAAGAATCTCTTTTACCCTTTTAACTTCATCTCTTACTCTTTTTGGACTTGAATTTACAATAAAGCTTTGAGCATCAATCCCTCCTAAGAAGGCTAAATGATCTTTGTACTTTGCCAATTCTTTAGCAGACATCCCACTGGCTTGTACCTGTATAGGGTGAATAACATCAACACCTGCATCTATAAGGTCTGGAATAATCCTATATATAGAACCACAAGAATGAAGAATAATCTTCTTATTATACTTCTTACCTACAGCTATCAGCCTTTTAAAAGAAGGTAGAATAAATTTTCTAAAATTCTCAGGAGATATTAAAAGATCCAATTGACTTCCAAAATCGTTGCCAAAAAACATTGAATCAGCCCTGTCTCCAAGACCTTTAAAAAAGCGGTCATTAGTTTCCACATAGAAGTCCACCATTTTCTCAGTAGCTGCTTCAATTACCTTAGGATTTTCATACATATTAACAAAGTAGTTCTCCATACCAAAAAAATCACTAATAATATGAAAAAAAGAAGACCACATTCCAGTAAAAACTGCCTTGTCTTGATAAGTATCTATTTCTTTATAAACATCATCAAAGTCACAATAATCTGGATCTGGCCAAGGATATGTTTCTATATCTTTTACACTTTGGGCATTGGCAAAACAACCTGGAGCACTTAAAGAATTCCTTACCATCCCATAAGAAGGATCAAAGGCCCGCTTACCCTCTGGATGCTTGTAACCAGCATCTGCCATTACCCACCTGCAATCATCATCTAAATAGGAGTATATGGCTTCTCTACTAGCCTCAATACCCCATTCTTTTGCATAAATTGGAACTGTTTTGTCATTGGGATGACCGGTCCAAAAGACCTTATGGTCAACATTTTTTCTATTAAATATATCTAAGACTTTTTGCCTTGAGGTCAGCATCTCTTCCTCCCATTAGTGAACTATGAAACGATTATCTTAGCAAGATTATATATCATATTGATTATAAGAGAAAATGCTAACTCAGATTAATAGAGCTCCTCAAATATCTTCAAGAACCATACCTATGGCATATAGGGGTAGGTTCAACAAACCTTCTTCCTTTTTATAATCAGCCATTGCCGCCCTAATAGACAAGGTTTTCATGCTTATATTACACCTTCAATAATCAAAGGCTTCTTTCTTGTATTGTCTTTCCATTCGTAGACTTTACAAAAAATCGAGGGAGTTTACGTACTACCTACACACTTTTTCAAGGGAGTTTGCCTTTTCGATTAGAATTATTGTCAAAAGTGGACCCTTTTTAGAATAGCGGACACTTATTTCACATCCTCAATATTGTTTTCTAATATCTCAAATTTATAATTCTCAAAGCCATATACAGTAGAAAAATCAAGATTGAATGTATATCTTATATCCTTAACAACAAATTCATCTTTTTGCATCTCATATATCACTTCAAATTTTAATACTGGAATAGACCCAAATGTATTTTCTCTATTGTACAAAGTAAGTGAAACAGTTTCTCTAATAGTTTTATTCACAAGAACAACATCTGCAACCAGAAATTCCTCATTGTAGTTAAGTAGAAAGTTAGGTTTAACAGTATCAGATGATACTTTTATTACAACTTTGTTATTATTTTTATCTTTTATTGTGGCATAACAAACCTTTTCGCTTTCTCGACACTCAACACTATACTCAAATACACTTTCAAAAATATCATAAATTGAATCTGTGGAAAAAGGGATTTTCTCAAAGTCTTTTTCCTTATAGGCAAAGATAAATCTTTCTCTTCCAGTTAGTCCGGGATCATTTCTGATTATGATTTCATTTTCTCCATCGCCATTAAAATCTGCTACTACACACGTTACGTATAGTCTGGCAATCTCAAAATTCAAATAAAATACTTCTTTATCTTTTAAAGCCATAATAATCGGATCACTATGCCCTTCGCTTGGATAGGGATTAAGCCTTATCATATTTAAAGGATAACCATTCGGGATTGGAGACGGACATATTACATAAGCGTTTTGTCTTTCTAGATCAAGTCCGTTTAGATAATATATATTCTCATCTAAAACCTTATTATCTTTTACATCACAAATGAATATGATGTCTTCGACATTATCTTCATTCACATCTTTATACTCAATTAAATATGAACCTTTGGCATTTATGAGAATACCTTTATTGTTTTTGCTTATTTTAATTAGCTCTATGGTGTTATTTATGAAATCTTCTCTTGCAGCTTCTATATCTGAAGAAAACTTTCCATTTTCACTATAGTTTATTCTCTTAACAGTCTCATCTTTACATACTTCTACTGTAATACCACTACCTTCTTTAGATATATCTTTAACAACACTAAAACCCTTATTTCCATCTGGATTAACTTCTATTGTTTGGTTTTTTCTTCTTATAAAAGATAAAACTAAATTCTCATTTTCAAATGCATCTTCCAAAAGAAGTGTTTTAAACTCTAACTCTTCACTTTCATTTAGTTTTTGATTTATATCATCTAAGGATAATTCTGTTCCACTATCAAAATCTAAGATGTATATATACTCTCTGTAATACATTTTTGATTTTTCCAGCAAATATATTATTATTTCATCTTTACCATCAAGGTCCATATCTTCCTTTATTACAAGAGGCAGGCCCTTTTCACTCAGTTTCATATTTTCAAATACTTCTGTTTTTATGCCAGCATATTTAAAATATAGATTAGTATAGTTACCCCACTCATCTATCTCATCATAATGAACCTTAAAATCCATATCCATTTTGCTAGATAAATCTATGACTTTAGATTTATCATTACCCATAACACATGCACTTAAAACTACTAATGTAACCAAAATGAGTGCTAATAAAATTACATTTTTTTTGTTTTTAATAATCATTGAATACTCCTTCCTTTCATCGTTTGAAAGTACCATCACGAAAAAAGTGTTATTCCTTTTTCTTTTGTTTCTTATTTACTTGTTAGGATAGATAATTGCTTGAATTTGTTTAATTTCTACTCTACATACAATTATATACCCCCCCCCCGAAAAGCAAGCAACTTTTACAACTACTTATTTACTGCTCATTTTCTCTAATATATGACTCTGCAATTTTAAGCATGTCTTTCCTTTTTCATCTTCTATCCCTTTCTTATAACCATAAACATCTTGCGTCTATCTGTTCTTTTGTATCTTTGTATTCCATATAAGATAATTCAATATCAAAGATACAATACCCAGTATCAGACAAATTGTATAGCTTAATATAAATGAGGACAGATTTTCATGAGGAGAAAGAAGTTTTACAATTGAAAAATACTCCATGATTTTACCTCCCATAATAACTATGGAAGCAGGCAATGAGAATATTGCAAGTGATGCTATAACAGCGGTATTTACTTTGGAACACAGATTTGACACAAGCAATACCATGAATGAAAGAGTCAGTAGAACAAATAAGCGAAGCAGATACATTAATAGCAGATAAGATGCAATTGATATTTCAAAGGGAAATTCGCTCATTATGCTTTGAATTGGAGCAGCAAGGGAATGCAGGTTGCCATATATATCTATAGTATTCAGTATTTCAAATCCGTAGACAATAAGCCACACTACTGTTGTCAGTATACAAGCTGATATAGTCTTTTTTCTCCATAAAATTGATCTTCCTTTATCTGTACTGCATAAAAGGTATTTTGTTTTCTGCTGATGCTCATATGCAAACACGCCTGCTATCATAACTGATGTGAATAATATGGCTATTATTCCGGTTTTTCTTTGATAACCATCAATATTCATATTCATCAGGGCATCATATACAGTACTGTCCATTATCCACAAACCAGTACCTTTTTTTGCTTCGGCTTCAGCTTTTATAACTGAAAGATACTGAATTTTTGTAGCTCCGTTCATACTTCCTCTTTCCATTTCAGCATATGCGAGATCCATCTGTTCATCGATTCTTAAAAGAGTATCGTCAGTTACTTCACCTGTAAACATATTCTCGAAATAGACCAAGGTTCCGTCGTATTCTAATCTGTTGATTGGAGGATATGATGAAATAAATATTGCCCACAATAAAAGCACTATAATTAAAAAGATACCTTTTTGTATCCATAAAATCTTATGAAGCTCCATGAAAAACAGTTTGAATCGGTCAGCAAACCTGGCTCTGAGTATAAGCACTCTGTCGTGCAATTTAAGTAATGGGTTAGGAGTAGAAAAAGGTTTTTTCTTTTGATGTATGATAATAGAACCGGCTGCAAAAATAACTAGGGCAGAGGGTATCATGTATGTTGTTAAAGTGCTGCCGTTTATCGGGTAACCGGATATGTTTATATTAAGATACCTCATATATATCCTGTTATAGCTAATCATTGCGAATATGTTAACGAACCTAAAAACAGCAATCGCATAACTGTCTGGTATCAGTGCGAAAAGGGTATATTCAGTTCCTAAGAATAAAGCTATTATCGCCACACCCAATGATGTATTGGAAATAGCCAGCATAAGCATGTAGATTATCAAAGATAATGCAAATGTCCCAACAATTTTAAATACAAAAAAGTTTATTAAAAAAGTGCTGACAGTAAAAGGCTGTGACACTCCTTGGAACATGCTCATAGACTGTATTGGACGTGACATGTCTCCAAACCCCTTATATACAATACCTGCGGTTAGAAATCTACCTCCGATAAGAAAGACTGTAGCAAAAACTGAACAGATAAATAGTATAAAGACTCTTTTGGTTGCAAGGGTTGATCTGCCTTCAGGGTATGCATATATTAGTGGCCAGAGACCTTTTTTTCTCTCCTGGATTAATAGTAGGACAATAACCATCATATATGCAAGAATGCTGTAATCAGAAATACTGTCCGTAAAAAGAGCATTAATTGCTAGGTCATTATCCAGTGAAATTTCCGTAATATGTATTGAAGAAAAATCATCCACAGTCTTGATGATATTCCTATATGAAAACGAATTAGGATCAGAGAAAATGCTTACTGTTTTCATGTTTTCAGCATTTTCCCTTATTGTATTAATATATATCGGATATTCTATAAGGTAGTTAACTTTTTCTATAAGGGTATTGCAGATATCGATATCAGTATATGCATTGTTGGTAGCCTGTTCGGAAATATCAGTCTTGCCGTTTTCAATGTCGTTAATCATCTGCTCGCCGTACTTTTTGTAGTAAAACTCTGCAAGTTCTTCTTTGCGTTCTATGTCTTTGCTATTTAGCCAATTAGGAATAAATACAATACCTTCTGACTGCAGTTTTAAATTATTCAGATAATTGATGGCTTCTTCATTATCCATATCCTTGCAGGTATTCATTATTTCAGTATAGCGATTTACATATTCAGGTAAGGTATATTTATCATTTCCAGGAGTGAATTCCCAGAAAAAGATAAATATATTGACAAATACCAAAAATGCGATACAGACTATGTTGGTTCTGGATATTATGATTCGCTTGAGTTCCTGCATCTTATTCCTCTTTGTGCATGATTTTTAAGTATGCTTCTTCCATATTCTTAGAAGAAGTATCCTTAAGTATCTCTTCAGGTTTCCCGCAAGATTCAATGCGCCCGTTTTTCATGAATATAACATAATCAGCTATAGATTCCACATCTGATGTTATATGGGTAGTTATAAGGACGATTTTTGATGCTGCAAGATTCCCTATATATGTTCTGATTCTTACTCTTTCCTCAGGATCTAATCCCGCAGTAGGCTCATCAAGCATAAGAATGTCAGGTTTTCCAAGCAATGCCTGAGCTAGAAGCACTCTTTGACGCATGCCTCCTGAGAAGGAACTTAGTTTTTTATGTCCTACATCAGAAAGATTGACAACTGATAGAAGCTCATTAATCTGAACTCTGGCTTCTTTTTTAGATATGCCTTTTATTTCCGCCATATAACTTAAAAAGCCTTTCGCGCTCATCTGGTCATACATACCCTGAGATTGAGGCATAAATCCGATTATCCTTCTGAATGATCTGCCTAAATGCAATATATCCTTGCCGTCATAAAGTATCTGACCGCTGGGGCGGGATATATTGTCAGTTATGAGATGCATCAAAGTGCTTTTACCTGCGCCATTCGGGCCTAATATGGCATAAGTTCCTTCTTTAAAGGTGTAAGTGAATTTATCTAGAGCCAGTATCTCTCCATAATTCTTGGAAAGGCTCTCTATATGAAGTTCCATTTGAAGCTCCTTTCATTATCCCTTATTTATATTCTATCAAAATCTAATCCTCAATCTTATGAAACATCAGATTACCGGACCCTATCTCGGATTTGTCTATGTAGTAATCTGGTTTCTCATTAAAATTGGATGCAAATATAATATATCCTTCTACATCACCAACGAATCCACCGGTTCCATATACCTTATCGAATTCAACGCTGTCTATGAGGTTGTAGTCCCAGTCATATATGTAAAGAACCTGATTCAAAAAGTCGAACGGTTCGTTAGTGTAATGGATAAGATATATATAGTCAGGATAATATAAAGCACTGCATATGCCTTCGTTTTCAAACTCTAAAGCTTTCATTTGTTTCATCTGTTTTGTGTCTATATCGATTTCATAGAATCCTTTATTATTAATATAGCAATAGCCTGTATCATCGTTTATATAAAATGCGCCAGGACCTCCAAAAGAATCTGTCAATTCGGACCAGCTTTTCGAATTTATAGAATAAGAATATAACGAAACAAATTTTGAGTTATCAGGGATATTTGCAATTATATATATTTTATCTTCGTCTATCATAAACAAGCACATTTTCAGTATCGCATCATTTGTCAGTACTATTTCAGACTTCGAATTATCATCCACTTTCACTCTGTAAAAGTTGTTGTTATCATTTCCAATTGCTCCGAGGCAACCGCCCTTTGTTATTACATAATAATAGTATCCGTTATGGAAAAGTCCGAAATTATTATAATATCCCTCATATAAGGTCTTTACTGCCTTATGATTGCTTCCGTCCATATCCATGCAGTATATATTATTCCAAACTTTATAGTAAATTTTGCCATCATAATACCCGATTGGCGTAGTGCCTATATATGAATTGCAGTCCTTAGAACTATGGGTGCAGTCAGGTTTGTTGCATAAATTGATGTACTTTGTGTTTCCTTTCTCTGAATAGTATAAATAGTTAAGAAGGGAACAGTAATATGTGCCATATGGTGTCTCAAGGTACTTGCCTATAGTAACTCCTTGTTTGAATGAAGTGTAATATGAATCCGGCTTTAAACCGTCAGTATTTATTTCCCCGATAGTAGGAGATTTGGTTTCTGTATTAAATAGGCTGTTTTCTGAAGATAAAGGCTTATTGCAGGATGACAGGTATCCTGCAATAAGCAATATTATTAATAATATGCTTATCTTTTTAATCATATCTGCTCCTAAAATAATCCCACAGAATATACCGTATTTACTCCAATAAGGTATGAATAGCTGCAATGTGTAAAATAGTAAACTGTGTTAATAGTTGTTACGATACCAACAAATGAGGTTTGTGGAAAAGCTATACTTGAATCTTTATACACAGTTGGATAACCAGATTGCATGTAGTTAAAATCTTGGATAACATTTATCTTGGATGAACCGGCATAACTCATCTCGCCACTTATATAATTTGAACTAAAATAGGAACGACAATCATAGTTATATCCATTGTATGTGCTCTCATAATAGTCTGATGATGCAGATACCGGAATAATACTGTAGGCTAGTAATATAGCCAGTACAATTAATAGGGATGTGTTTTTTAGATATTTTGATTTCATTTTATTATTTCATTTCTATTTTCTTTGTTCTTTAATATTTTTAATTTCATGTATATTAAGGTGTATTAACATTATGCTTATGCACCTTAATGAACATATCGTATAAAGAATTTGAATATGATTTTCATAATCAGCCTCCTGAATAATATATTAAATCAGCAATAAAGCTGTCTATTTAAAATCTGTTTATCTGTGGCTTCATAGTATAACTCGGTATTACCGTTGTCAAGGAGCTTATCTGTTAATTGTAAGCTGTCCTTATATCAGGTGTGTTTTGTATTTGTCAGTCCTCAATCTTATGGAACATCAGATTACCGGTCCCTATCTCGGATTTGTCTATGTAGTAATCTGGTTTCTCATTAAAACTGGATGCAAATATAATATATCCTTCTACATCACCAACGAATCCACCGGTTCTATATACCTTATCGAATTCAACGCTGTCTATGAGGTTGTAGTCCCAGTCATATATGTAAAGAATCTGATTCAAAAAGTCGAATGGTTCGTTAGTGTAATGGATAAGATATATATAGTCAGGATAATAAAAAGCACTGCATATGCCTTCGTTTTCAAACTCTATAGATTTTATATGTTTCATCTGTTTTGTATCTATATCGAATTCATAGAATCCTTTGTTGCTAATATAGCAATAGCCTGCATCATCGTTTATATAAGATGCGCCAGTACCTCCCCAAGCATCCGTTAATTTTGACCAGCTTTTTGAAACTGTAGAATAAGAGTATAAAGTCCAAAATAAACTATTGTTAAGAATATTTTTAATTATATATATATTATCTTCAGCTATAGTGAAAAAACTTAAGTGCAGTATCGCATCATTTGTCAGTACTATTTCAGGCTTCGAATTATCATCCACTTTCACTCTGTAAAGGTTGTTATCATCATTTCCAATTGCTCCGAGACCGCCACTTTTTGTTATTACATAATAATAGTATCCGTTATGAAAAAGTCCGAAATTACTATCATATCCTTCATACAAGGTCTTTACTGCCTTATGATTGCTGCCGTCCATATCCATGCAGTATATATTATTCCAAACTTTATAGTAAATTTTGCCATCATAATACCCAATAACCGGCGAATTACCAATATATGAATTGCAGTCCTTAGAACTATGGGTGCAGTCAGGTTTGTTGCATAAATTGATGTACTTTGTGCTTCCTTTCTCTGAATAGTATAAATAACCGTAAAAGGAACAGTAATATGTGCCATATGGTGTCTCAAGGTACTTGCCTATAGTAACTCCTTGTTTGAATGAAGTGTAATATGAATCCGGCTTTAAACCGTCAGTATTTATTTCCCCGATAGCAGGAGATTTGGTTTCTGTATTAAATAGGCTATTTTCTGAAGATAAAGGCTTATTGCAGGATGACAGGCATCCTGCAATAAGCAATATTATTAATAAAATGTTTATCTTTCTAATCATATCTGCTCCTAAAATAATCCCACAGAATATACTGTATTTACTCCAATAAGATATAAATAGCTGCAATGTGTAAAATAGTAAACTGTGTTAATAGTTGTTACGATACCAACAAATGAGGTTTGTGGAATAGCTATACTGGAATCTGTATACACAGTTGAATTACCGGATTGCTTGTAGTTAAAATCTAAGACAACATTTATCTTAGATGAACCGGCATAACTCATCTCGCCACTTATATAATTAGAACTAAAATAGGAACGACAATCATAGTTATATCCATTGTATGTGCTCTCATAATAGTCTGATGATGCAGATACCGGAATGATGCTATAAGATAGCAGTATAGCCAGTACAATTAATAGGGATGTGTTTTTTAGATATTTTGATTTCATTTTACTATTTCCTTTCTATTCTTTAATATAGTTTGATTTCATGTATATTAAGGTGCATAAACATTATGCTTATGCACCTTAATGAACATATCGTATAAAGCATTTGAATGTTGTTTCCATAGCAAATCTCATTGTATATTAATCAGCAATAATGCTGGCTTTTTTAAATCTGTTTATCTGTGGCTTCATAGTATAACTCGGTATCTCTGTTGTCAAGGAACCCTTAAAGGTTAATAAGAGGCTGACCCTATATCAGGTCAGTTTTGTATTTGTCAGTCCTCATACTTATGGAACATCAGATTACCGGTCCCTATCTCGGATTTGTCTATATAGTACTCAGGTTTTTCATGAAAGTTGGATGTAAATATAATATATCCTTCTACATCACCAACGAATCCGCCGTCTCCATATATCTTATCAAACTCAACGCTGTCTATGAGGTTGTAGTCCCAGTCATATATGTAAAGAATCTGGTTTGAACAATCGAATTCTCCGTTAGTGTAATGAATAAGATATATATAGTCAGGACAATATAAAGCGGAGCATACTCCCTCGTTTTCAAACGCTATAGATTTTATATGTTTCATCTGTTTTGTATCTATATCGAATTCATAAAATCCTTTATTGCTAATGTAGCAATAGCCTGTATCATCGTTTATATAAGATGCGCCAGAACCTCCCCAAGCATCCGTTAATTTTGACCAGCTTTTTGAAACTGTAGAATAAGAGTATAAAGTCCAAAATAAATGGTTGTTAAGAATATATTCAATTATATATATATTATCTTCAGCTATAGTGAAAAAACTTAAGTGCAGTATCGCATCATTTGTCAGTACTATTTCAGACTTCGAATTATCATCCACTTTCACTCTGTAAAGGTTGTTATCATCGTTTCCAATTGCTCCGAGACCGCCACTTTTTGTTATTACATAATAATAGTATCCGTTATGGAAAAGTCCGAAATTACTATCATATCCCTCATACAAGGTCTTTACTGCCTTATGATTGCTGCCGTCCATATCCATGCAGTATATATTATTCCAAACTTT